>NZ_CBDTNW010000088.1:0-40952 GCF_965361815.1 Rubneribacter sp. | reverse complement strand
TGCGGCGCGTGAACGTGGACTTCCCCGAGTGGATGATCGACGAGCTGGACCGCGAGGCCAAGCGCGTGGGCATCAACCGCCAGGCGGCCATCAAGACCTGGATCGCCGAGCGCATCGACCGCACGCGCGCCTCCCGCTCGGCGTAGGCGCGCACGAAACGGGTCTGGCGCCGCAGCGCGCCCGCTGCGGCTTCGTCGCAAGCCCGTCCGCAGAATTCTATGATTTCACCTGTTGGACACGAAAGCGGCCGATTGCGATGGTAGACTGGGCGCATTCTTCGACCGCAC
This sequence comes from Rubneribacter sp., assembly GCF_965361815.1. NCBI lineage: Bacteria > Bacillati > Actinomycetota > Coriobacteriia > Eggerthellales > Eggerthellaceae > Rubneribacter > Rubneribacter sp. The sequence continues at coordinate 40,665 of NZ_CBDTNW010000088.1, read as the reverse complement.
GGAAAGGAGCCACGGTGGCACTACCCGCAGCCGACTTGAGCAAGCAGCCTGACAACCGCACGACCATGGAGCTGGGGGCCGTGCTCCCCCTGACGGCCGAAGTGCGTGACGACCATCTGTTCGTGGGCGGCGTCGATATGGTGGAGCTGGCCCGCGAGCAGGGCACGGCGCTCTACGTCATGGACGAGTCCGACATGCGCACGCGCATGGAAACCTATCTGCGCGCCTTCCGCAGCTGCCATGAGAACTCTGACGTCGTCTACGCCAGCAAGGCGTTCCTCAACAAGGAGGCCGCGCGCATCGTGGACGCGGAGGGGTTGTGCCTGGACGTGTCGGGCGGCGGCGAGCTGGCGTGCGCGCTGGCGGCAGGATTTCCCGCCGAGCGCATTTTCATGCACGGCAACAACAAGACGCCGCAGGAGCTGCGCGAGGCCATAGGCGCGGGCGTGGGCCGCATCATCATCGACAGCCGCATCGAGCTGGGCCGCATCTCCCAGATTGCCGGCGAGCTGGGTGTCGAGCAGGCCATCTACATGCGCATCACGCCGGGCGTGGAGGCCGACACGCACCAGTACATCCGCACGGGCTGTGAGGACTCGAAGTTCGGTTTCACCATGCGTGACGACTTCGCGTACCGCTGCGTGCAAGATGTGCTGGCCGCGCCGAACGTGCGCCTGGCGGGCCTGCACTGCCACATCGGCTCGCAGATATTCGCGCTCCATTCGTATCCGGAGGCCGTCGAGGTGATGGTGGACCTTATGGCGCGCATCAGGCAGGGCTACGGCATAGAGCTGGGCGAGCTGGACATGGGCGGCGGCCTGGGCGTGGCGTACACGGCTGACGACAACCCCGCCTCCATAGACGAGTTCGCCGAAACCATCACGGCGGCGGTGCGCGCGGCGTGCGAGCGCCACGATATGCCCGCGCCGCGTTTGCTCGTGGAGCCGGGCCGCAGCCTGGTGGCGAGCGCGGGCGTGACGCTCTACACCGTGGGCATCATCAAGACGCTGCCGAACATCCGCAAGTACGTGGCGGTGGACGGCGGCATGTCCGACAACATCCGCACGGCGCTCTACCATGCCGATTACGAGCCGGTGGTTGCCAACAAGGCGGCGCAGCCGCGCACGGAGATCGTCACCATCGCGGGCAAGCACTGCGAAAGCGGCGACGCCGTGGTCATCGACATGCCCATGCAGCGGCCCGAGATCGGCGACATCGTGGCCGTGTTCGGCACGGGCGCGTACAATTACACCATGTCGAGCAACTACAACGGCCAACCGCGCCCGGCCGTCGTGTTCGTGAAAGACGGGCAGGCGCGCGTGACCACGCGGCGGGAAACGTACGACGACCTCATGGCGCGCGACGTGTAGGGCAGGCGCAGAATGCCGCGATAAAACGAACGAGGCCCGCGATGCGAGCAGGTGGGGGATCCTTGTCGCGCTTTCCCTTGGATGATAAAATTTGGATAAAATTTTATCAGACCAGGAGGCAGCGATGAATATAAGACCGGTTTCGGACTTGCGCAATCATTACAGCGACATCGAAGCATCCGTCAAAAGCGATGGCCCTGTGTTCTTGACGAAAAACGGTTATGGCTCCTTGGTGGTCATGAGCATTGAGCAGTTTGAGCACATTAACGGCACGGTTGATCGGGCGCTCGACGAGGCGGACAGGCAAGCGGCCACCACGACCTTGCGCTATACGCATGACGAGGTGTTTGGCTCGATACGGAAAGGGCTGCGGAGTGGGCGAGTTCAAGAAGCGCTATAGTCTTCGCTACCTGCCTCTTTTCTGGAGCGATCTCAACGCGGCCGTCACGTATGCTGCCGAAGATCTGGGCAATCCTGACGCTGCGGAACGTTTGCTCGATCAAGTTGAGGCAAGAATACTCGACCACTTGACGATGCCCTGTGCTGCGGCGGTGTATAAAGGGACCAAGGAGTGTTCTGTTCCGTACCACTGGTTTGAAGTTGGAAGCTACATGGTCTTTTATGTGGTGATCGACGATGTTGTTGAGGTGAGGCGGTTTCTTTACGGGGCGCGTGATTTAACGCGAATGCTGCCGTAGCCAGCAACCTGCCGCCGCGTTGCCGACGACGGGGAAGGAAAGCGAACATGACGGCGAAGCTCGGCTCGGTGGACGCCAGCATGGGCCGCGCTACGCGGGGGCCGTCAGAGGCTGCGCCTAACGAAGCGAGCGCACTTGCGTCCCCTGAAACGCCTCGGTATAGTGTCCGCATGGGAACTTCGCCCGACACCGCACGCGCCGACAGATCCTCGCCGGCCGCATTTACTTTGGCCGCAGTGTGCGGAGGCGCCCTGCTCTCATGGCTTGCCGTGCATACGAGCTCTTCCGCTCTGCTCTTCCTCTCCGACAGCCCTCCCCTCGCGTTCAACGACGCCGTGGTCGCCATCTCGTTGCTGACAGCCGCCGGCAGGATGGTCTCGGCGCTTTTCCACCGGCGCCTCGACGGCCTGCTTGCGAAACGAAGCGCGCTTGTGGCAACCGCGCTGATTGCGGCGACAGGGTCCCCCATCGCCGCGCTCTCCGGGTTCGCCTCCTCGTATCCGCAGGTGGTCGCGGTGTTCTTTCTGGGGATGGCGGTGTCCATGCTCTTCGGCGCCGTGGTGCTCATGTCGGCGTGGATCGGCCTGCTCTCCCGTCTGGACGAGGGCTCGGTCATGCTCGCCGTGTCGCTTGCCGGGTCCCTCTCGCCCATGTGCTTTTTCATGCTCATGCTGCTGCCACGGGCGGCGGTCCTCATCGCGGAGACCCTGCTGCCCCTGCTGGCGCTCGCCTGTCTGCTGATAGCCCGGGCGGGCCCATCGTCCAAGGCCGATGCACGGACCGTTCTGGAAAAACCGGAGATGTCCCGTCCCGCCCCGCGAAGGCGGACGGCCCTTTGGGTTGCGCTGCCTGTGGGCGTGCTCTACTTCGGCCTGGTGGGACAGGTGGTGCGGGCGACGGCGTGGGCGGGCGGTGCGGAGGCGTACCCGGGCACGTTCTCCGTTTACCACGAGGTGGGCCTGCTGCTGGCGGCGGTGGCCCTGTGCCTGTACGCCGCCTTTCTCCGCCAGACGGGCCGCCGACATCGGACGAGCATCCGCGACGTCGTCCCGTTCATGCTCATGGCGGCGGGGATGATGCTGCCCGCCCTTGTGGGACCGTCGCTCATGGTGCTGACGGACCTCGTCGTTGGCGTGGGCTTGGGCGCTCTGGAGATGCAGCTGTTCTTCTACGCGGCGCTTCTTGTACGCGAGCGGGGTTGGTCTCCGTTCTCCTCCCTCTGTTACGCCTACGTGCCGCTCGAGCTGGCGGCGGGCATAGGGGCGGCGGTCCTGCCGATAGGCAGCGGGCTTGTCGACCAGGGCGTCGTCAGCTGGGAGCAGATCTCCATCGTCTCCATCTTCGCGTTCTTCGTCGTCATCTTGGCCACGTTCCTGCCCTTCCTCCTCAACCAGGACAAGCTGTTCTGCGCGGCGGATGCCGCAGCTGGCCGGCGCGGACCCCTCGCAACCGCAGCGCGCACGGAGGCGTCGCTTGACCGCGCGTTCGAGCCTTACGGGCTGACGGCCCGCGAGCGCGAGGTCGCGGTGTTGCTGCTGAGGGGCAGGAGCCTTCCCTACATCCAAGAGGAGCTTCGCATCTCAAGCGGAACTGCCAAAACGCACTGCATGCACATCTACCAGAAGTGCGAGGTGCACAGCAAGCAGGAGCTCCTCGACCTGTTCGAACTCCCGGCTGACGAGGGATAGCGGCTCGCCCTTCTGAGCGGGGCGAAACGTCTTCCCAGGTCAGCTGCTCAACCATACGAATCGCCCGATCGCGGCGGCGCAAGATAAGCCGTTTCTTTCGATGCGCGGAGCCGTCGGCGCCGGTACCGTTTCCCTTGTCGTGCACAGACAAACGAAGGGAAGGGATGATCATGAGGACAACGTTGACGAGAAGATCTTTTTTGGCGGGCGCCGGTGTGGCGGGCGCCACCTTGGCGAGTGTGGCGCTCGCGGGATGCGCGGGCGGCGCGCCGAAAGCGGCCGAAGAAGGACAGGGCGCAGACGCCGCGCCCGCGTCCGACGCAGCCCCCGCCCCCATAGCGGACGCCGACATCGACGAGACGCGCGATGCGGAGGTCTGTATCGTGGGAGCCGGCGTGGCGGGAGTCGTTGCGGCCCTGTCCTGCGCCGAGGAGGGCCTGCAAGTGACGGTCATGCAGAAGAAGAGCGCCATCAGCACGCAGGGCACCGGCGCCTCCTGCGTCGGCAGTCGTCGGCAGAAGGAGCTGGGGCTGGAAACCGGCTCCTTCGAGGATCTCATGCGCCTCAAAGCCGCCGAGGAGGGCGGCCTGGTGAACTACGATTTGTTCAAGCTGTGGTACGACCGCTCCGGCGAGGCTTTGGACTGGGTGTGCGACCACGCTTCCGAAAACGGCGTGGACGCCGTGTTCGACCAGATAGCCAACTGGGAGGAGGCCGACGACTGGGTGAAGACCACCCAGATCTCCTCCATGTTCAGCGGAGAGGACGGGGTGGGAGCTTCCGCCCTGATAGAGGCGCTCTACCCCCTGACGCTGGACGCCGGCGTCCAGTACGTGTTCGACACCACGGCCCAGCAGCTGGTGCGCGGCGACGACGGGCGCGTCATTGCGGTGATAGGCCAGAAAAAAGACGGCGGCTACGTGAGGATCAACGCCTCGAAGGCCGTTATCATCTGCTCGGGCGGCTACGAGAACAACCCCGAGATGCGCCAGAAATACCTGCCGCACGCCATGCGGTTCGACAACATCTCGGACAACGACGGCGAGGGCATCCAGATGGGCCTGTGGGCGGGAGCCGCCGTCGACCCGGCGCCCCACGCCAGCAACATCCACTACAACGTGTCCGAAACCGACGCCTACGGATCAGCCATCCCCTGGTTGCGCGTGGGCGTGGAGGGCACCCGCCTTGGCAACGAGGACATCGCGTACGGGTTCCTGCCGTTTTTGGATCTGAAGTCGAAGGAGGCGTACTGCTTCCAGGTGTTCGACTCCGATTTCGACGCCTATTACGAGAAGATGCTCGTGAACGGCTGCGGCATCTTCCGCTCCTTTCCGCCTGCAGAGGCGGTGGGGGCCGCCACGCAGCTTGAAACCTCCGAGGACACGAGCGCTTGGAGCCCGTTGAAGAAGATCTACGAGAGCTGCGTGGAGCAGGGCACGGCCGTGAAGGCCGACACTTTGGAGGAGCTTGCCCAGAAGGCCGGCATAGATGCCGCCGGGTTGCAGGCCACCGTCAAGCGCTATAACGAGCTGTACGATTCCGGTGCGGACAGCGACTACGGCAAGAAGTTCTCCCGCATGCACGCCGTGCGCACGCCCCCGTTCTACGCCATTCGGCGGCAGGCGTACGTCTTGGGGACGCTCGGCGGGCTGGTCATCAACGAGAACATGCAGGTGATGGACACGCAAGGCGAGGTCATCCCTGGTCTGTTCGCCGCCGGCAACGCCTCGGGCGGACGGTTCTTCGGCACTCCCGTGCAGGGAATGGCCGTGCCGGCCTCCACCATCTCGCGCGCCCTCACGTGGGGCTACCTTGCGGGCAAGTACATCGCCGAGAACGAATAGCGCAACCGGGCGCCGTCTGCGTCCCGATGGCGGGGGCAGGCGGCGCGACGGCACCCCGGTGCGGCGGCTGCGGACGCACTGCGACAAGGCGCCGCAAGATGCGGCAGCGCCCGGAAAAAGGGCCGTCGTTTCATCTCGGCCTGAAGGCAGAAAGGAGGGCGGCCACGTGGTCGCCCTCCTTTTGATCGTGCAACTTCTGTTTACAGCACGCTGATGGCGTAGAACGCGTAGCGCGCAACGGCAACGGCCACCACGGCTAGGGCGAGCGCGGCCCATGAGGCGGTCGCCGTTTTGAGCTTGCCCTTCCATGCCAGGAAGTCAACCGCCGCTGCGGCAGCAGCCAGCACGGCGCCCGCGTAGAACGCGAAGGCATCGTGCCCTGCGGCGCCGAAATTGACGCCGGCGACGACAAGCGAGACGACGAGCAGTCCGTCGATCGCCATCGAGGCGCCGGCGTAGGGGGCTTCGGTTCGCCTTGCAGCGTGGAAAGCGGCGTACAGCGCGAAGCCCATGGCGAGGTCGCCGATGATGAAGAGCGGGAACGTGGAGAGGTCGGCCCACGCCGCGTTCGTCTTGCTGGTGAAGTAGGCGTTGGCCATCACGAACATCAGCCCGGCCGACGCCAGCGCCGCGCCCACCCGCAACACGAGCAGCGAAGTCTTGCGGACGAACGCGACGACGATGTCTGCCGCCAGGAAAACGCACAGCGCGATGGACCAGTACGCCTCCTGCGCGATCATGGCCGAAGGGTTCGACAGAGCCAGCCAGAACAGCTCGGGCCTTTGCAGGTGCCCGAGGACGCCGAGCAGCCCCGCGCCCAAAAGCGCCAGGCACACGAGGGGGAACAACCATGCGCGCTTTGCGTGGCCCTTGTGTCCGAACACTGCGGCGGCCACGCTCGCGCCTGCGGCGAGACCGCCGAGCGTCGTGAACACGAAAAGGGGGAATTCGGTGATCATGTCGGTATTCCTTGTTTCTCGGCCGCAGGGGCGAAACGCGCCCGCCCCTGCGGCATTCGGTTACAGGCTTGCGGGTCCGAACGACAATCGGTGTCGCTCCAATCCGTTTACGGGTGCAAACGATGATCGCCGCCCGCTCACAGATCCCGCGCCACCTCCACGGGGTCGTCCTGCCATGCGGCGATCTTCGGCGACAGGATGTAGACGGTGGAGGGCTTGAGGTTCGACGGATCGGGAAGGTAGTGCGCGTTGTCGCCCGCCGCCGCAACGGCCTTGGCCGCGTCCGATTCGGGGTCGTCCAAATCTCCGAAGAAGCGCGCGCCGGTGCAGCAGTCGGCCACGCAGACGGGCTTCCAGCCGGGCTCGTCGTGGTACTGGTAGCACAGCGAGCATTTCGTGACCGTGCCGCTGTCGGGGTTGAGCGTGCGCACGTTGTACGGGCAGCCCTGCATGCAGGCGCGGCAGCCGATGCACGTCTCCTCGTTGATGAGCACGATGCCCGTCTCCTCGTCGCGGTACGACGCGCCCGTGGGGCAGGCCTCTATGCAGCCGGGGTTTTCGCACTGCTGGCAGGCGATGGGCAGCCAGTACTGTTCGATATCGGGGAACGTGCCGGTGGGGCCCACCACGTTCACGCGGGTGTTGCGCACGCCGAGCGGCAGGTTGTTCTCGTATTTGCACGCGGTGATGCACGTGTCGCATCCGGTGCAGCGGTCAAGGTCGACGACGATGGCGTATCTCATCAGATCACATCCTTCGTGACGGGTTCCGATTGCAAGGTGGGCATGAACGGCTGGAACTCCCTGGCCTCGGTCCAGATGTTCGCGGGCTTTTCGCCCTTTTCTATCTTCACGGTGAATCCGCGGTTGGTGTAGGTGCCGATGGCGGGGTTGAACGGAGCGTCGCTCTTCGTGAGCACGTTGACGTTGCATTCGCGCCAGCCGGCGGTCTGGCTCGGTTGGGACTCGTCGAAGCATTCAGGGTTCCAGAAGCGCTCCATCCACACGCAGCGCGGGTTCACGCCTTCGGTGAGGTAGGCCCGCGCCGAGATGCTGCCGCGGCGGCTGGACACCTTCACCCAGTCCATGTGCGCGATGCCGTGCTCGGCGGCCGTTGCCGGGTTGATGCGGATCTCCGCAGTGGGGAACAGCTCACGGGCGAACGCCGAATGGCGCATCGTGCCATGATGGAAGTACGGCACGCGCCCGGAGGTGAGGACAAGCGGGAACTCCTCGTCAGAAAGGGGGCTTTCGGCCGGCTCCACGTAGGTGCAGATGGGGCTGTAGTCCTCGCAGGGATCCTGCGGCTCGGGGTAGGCGTACGGGTAGCCGGTTCGCGCCAGCTTGAGGTACAGCGAGGCGTAGGGCTCAAGCTTGCGCGACTCCGTGCCGAAGCCTGCGGGCAGCCCGTCATCGACGATCATCTCGTGTTGGTTGTACACGTAGTACTTGTCCTCGGGCGTGACCTTGGGAACGTAGGTGTCGATGTTGGCCTGCAGATCGTCCCAGCTTTCCGCGCCGAAGGTCTTGGCGCAGCTTGCTTTGACGGCCTCTTCGGTGGCTTCGCCGACATACGCGTTGGGGACGCCGGGCAGCGTGCCGCCCCACTTCTCCTTGCACCGCTCCAGGATCTGCGCAGTGGGAATGGAGTGAGACACCGTCTCGCCGATGTGGGTGCACTCGTTTTGCAGGAACACCATGTTGAGGTGCTTGTGGTCGGTCAGCGGCTCCTCGAGCCATTCGCGCGTGGGGAACACGAGGTCGGCCGCTTCCACATGAAACGAGGTGAGCATGGGGTATTGGCAGATGCAGTAGTCGATCTCGGAAATGGCGTCGTACCACGACGAGGCGTTGGCCAGCATGGCCAGCTTGTTGCCCGACACGTCGAACCACAGGCGCGGCTTGTAGGGCTCGCCGGTGGTGATGGCCTGCAGCACCGAGGGGATGTGCACCATGAACCAGGTGTGCAGGCCCTTGTGGGCGGTGGTGCCCAGGCCGTCTTTGTACATCTGGTTGACCATCTTCTGGATTTCGGGCATCTCCTGCGCGGCCTTCTCCATGCGCGCCTGGTTCGCGGCGTCCGACAGGCCCGGGATGGCGCAGCAGCCGTACTTGGTCATCGTCTGAGGGGCGTTTTGCGTCACGCGCGACGTGGGGATGCTCGCCGGACCTTTCTTGGTGAGTGACGCGCCGGGCTTGTTGATGTAACCCATGATGATGTCGAGGCCGATGGCGCCGATGGACGCTTCGGAGGACTGCGGGTGCTGGTCGGTGGCCACGCCGTGGTTGATGCCGCCGGTGGTGCCGTCGTCGTCGGCATGGGTGTACAGGCGGATAGCCGCCTCAATCTTGTCGGCCTCAAGCCAGCAGATCTCAGCCGTGTGCTCGAGCGTCCAAGGGTCGGCCTCGTCGGCGTATATCTTGCCTGCGGTGCGGTAGGTTTTGCCGTTCACCTCTCCCTCCCAGAACACCTCGGGATCGACCACGGCGTTTTCGGGAGCCGAGTACTCGAAAGGCGCCAGCGCGTTGGTCTTGAGGTCGAAGCAGACGTAGGCGGGCGTGTCGTCGGGGGTTGACTGCACGAAGTCGGGGAACAGCTCGTTGGCAAGCACCGGAAGTTTCGTGTCCGGATCGATGAGGAAGGGCAGGTTCGTCCAGTACTTCGTAAACTGTTCGTTGTACAGCTTGTTCTCGAAGATGTAGCGGAACCAGCACAGCATGAGCGCGGTGTCGGTGCCGGGACGGATGGGCAGCCACACGTCGGCCTTGGTGGCGTCGGGGCTGAAGTTCGGGTCGATGACGACGGTCTTCACGCCGTTCGCGCGCAGCTCGGCCATGCCGCGGCCGGATTGCGCCGTTTGCGAGACGGACGGCTGCGCGCCCCAGATCACGATCACCTCGGAGGCGTTGTCGTTGACCTTGAAGAACTCGGTGGACATGCTGTCGGCCACCGATTGCGACTGGTTGTCGCCCACCATGAACACGGTGGCGCAGATGCGCGGCATCAGGCACTGGGCCGCGCCCGGCTCGAAGATGTTGGGGGAACCCAGCGACACGCAGGTGGTTTTGATCTGGTTGGACGAGTAGGATCCGCCGCCGCCCGTGCTGCCGAAGAACGCGTAGGGACCGTATTTGTCGATGGTGTCGACGATATGGGTGGCCGCTTCCTCGATAGCCTCGTCCCAGGAGATGATCTCCCACTTGTTCTCGCCCCGCTCGCCCGCGCGACGCATGGGGTGCAGGATGCGCCGCGGGCTGTACATGGTCTGCAGCTGGTTGAGGCACTTGGGGCAGATGGAGCCACGCGTCTCGCCGCCGTCGGGATCCCCCATGAGCTTGACCACCACGCCGTTTTTCATGTAGGCGAGCACCGGGCAGTGGCCCAGGCAGCCGTGGCAGCAGGTTTTCTTCACCTCGTCGTACTCCACCTTCTTGTACTGCCCGCTGCCTGCTTCGCCCGTTGCCGGGCTTGGGGACGTCTCCGTCATGCAGCCGCTCATGCTCGCGCCGACGGCCGCAGCCGCGCCTGCGAGCAGCGCGCCCTGGACGAACGTGCGGCGTGTCAGGTTCGCTCTCGTCATAGCTCTCCTCCTTTTGATGCCGTAGGTAAAACGTGCAAGTGCAGTATGGCAACCGCGGCAGGAGGGCGAAACGCCCAAACTGAACCGAAGTTGGGGAATCGAATCCGGCGACCAACCCAATTTGCGTTGGTTCGGGATGGGTCGGCTGCGGAAAGCACGTAGCGTGCGTCTGGCCAACGAAGCCGAAAGATCGCAGAATGCCGGACGAGAGGCAAGCTTGTGCGGGCCTTGCGGGCAAGGACGTTCGGCGTGCGAGCGCAAGCGCAGATAGGAGGAGCCATGGACACGATACAGGACGAGGCGTTCGGAGCCGCGGTCGGCGAAGGCGCGCTCGAAAGTCTGGAGAAAACGGTCAACCGGCATCCGCTCAACCGGGAGATCCTCATCAAGACGCTCCGGTACTGCTACGAGGAGCGCGCCCTGCGCGATGTGGAGGAGAAAATCCAAACCTATCCTGAGTTCGCCCAGTGCACGCAAAACCCCTACCGGCTCGTGCGGTTTCTCGTCGATGCGGGCGGTTTGGACGAGGTGGAGCGGGCCGAGGACGGATCGGTCGTGCGTCCCGAGGACAAAGAAGGACTCACGGAGGACGAGGTGGACGATCTTGTGTGCGAGCTGGGCTATGTGACCACGGAGGCGGGCCGCACTTTCGCAGAGGCGAACTTGCCTGAGGCGCGCCTGCGCGCGCTTTTGGGGTTCGCTTTGGAGCGCAGGGGCGTCTACCTTGAGGTTCTTGAGTTCATCGCGCAGGCTCCGCGTTCGTATGCGGAGGTCAAGGAGCTTTTGGCGGGGCATCCTGTGCTCGAAGTGACCATTGACGGCATGCGGCAGACCATGCAGCCGAGCGTGTTCGTGGACAAGCTGGAGCGCGCCGGGGCGCTCGTGTGGGATCAGGGATGGAATCTGTCGGACGACGGACTTCGGTTTTTGAAGGAGCTGAGGGCCGCCGAGGAAGGAGGGGCGAGATGACGGACGAGCGCGAGGAGGCACGGGAGGCCGGCTGCGTCGATGAGCAGATTGCGGCTGCGTTGGAAGGACGACGGTCGTTTTACGATCTTTTGGCGGCGCTGTACTTCAGGCCGCTTTCGGCCGAGCAGGTAAAGCGATGCGCGGAATTCGACTGGGCGCGGTATGCCGAGGTGAACGAACGGTTCGCCGCCGGCGCCAACGATGTGCGGCGCTATTTGCGCAAGCGCAACACGGGCACGCGGCAGGAGTTGGCGGTCGATTTCACCGGGTCGTTCGGCGGCATGTCGGCGTGGGAGGGCCGGTGCGCCGTTCCCTATGAGTCGGTGTTCACCTCCGAGGATGGCCTTATGTACCAAGAGTCGTACCATGAGGTGCACACGCTGTTCAGGGAGTCGGGCGTGGCGCGGGCCGAAGGCTACGACTATCCTGACGACCATCTGTCGTTTATGTTCGAGTATCTGGGCGTGCTGTCCGGCCGCATGGAGGCCGGCGTGCGAGACGGTGCATGGGAGGAAGTGCTGAACTGGGCCGAAACGTCTGCCCGGTTCGTGGACGAGCATATCCTGACGTGGTTCGCCGACTTCGAGGAGGTGGCCTTGCAGCTTGTGAAGACAAGGTTCTACCGGGGGATCCTCGGCATCACCGAGGGGTTCTTGCGGTTTGATCGCGAGCTGCTCAACGACGTGGCCGACGTGGCGCGTTTGCGCGCGACCGAGCGTGCGGAGGTGGCGTGACATGGCCTTCCTCGCAACGCTCGCCTGCGGCTTCGTAGCGGTGATCGCGCTGCAAAAGCCCATCGCCAAGGCACCGCTTGCGTTCTACGCGCTGTCCGTGGCGGTGGTCGTGGCGTGCGTGGCCTCAACGATGCTTCCCATGCCCCGGTTCGTGTGGCAGGCTTTGTTTGTGCTGGAGCAGAAGTGCGTTTTGCCGCTTGCTCTGTTTGCCATCGTGATGTTCGCGGGGTGCTTCTCGAAGGAGTCGTTCGTGTCCCGCCGCATCAGGCCCATCCGCTCGGAATTGTCCATCATCGCATGGATCCTGTCGCTTGCGCATGTGGTGGTGTACGTGCAGGGATACGTGCCGCGCATCCTTGGCGGGGGCGTTCTGGCGGGCAACGTGGCGGTGTCGTTCGGCGTTGCCGTGGCGCTGCTCGCGCTTCTGCTTGTGCTGGGCGTGACGTCGTTTCAGGTGGTGAAGAAGCGCATGTCCACCGCGCTGTGGTCGAAGGTGCAGAAAGGCGCGTACGTGTTCTTCGGGCTGGCGTTCGCGCACGTGTCGCTCATGCTGGCGCCGTCGGCTGTGCAGGGCGGGCGGGCCGCTCAGGTGAGCATCGCGGTGTACGTGGCGGTGTTCGCGCTGTACGCGTGCTTGCGTGTGGCGCGCGCCCTCCGCGATCGCGGTGATCGGGAGAAAGCGGCCTGAGGCGTGCTCGCGTGTTCGAAAAACCTTGCGGTGGGGTTGCCGCCTTGGGGCGGGCTTGTCGCATGGCGGGAGCGCGGGGTGCGGCGTCCTGGGGCGGATGCGGCGTTTGGGGAAGTTGGCGCTATGGTATAGTCGGCCTTCGTCGGGGCGCGAGATCCGCTCGGACCCCTCGGTGCTGGCTGGATTCGATGAAGGGGGATCGCATGGGGAGGGGCACGTTCGAAGCCAAAGTGCTGGAGGCGCTGCCGATAGCGCCGTTTCTGGCGTTCGGCCTCATCGTGGCATGGTCTCAGATCCCTGGCAGCGGTAGCGTGCAGCTGCCGCGGGTGTGCGAGAGCGCTGCGGGCGTGTCGTTGGAGTCTTCGATCGAGGCGCTTGCCAACGGCATCGCCCTCATCGTGGCGGGGCTGGCCGCCCGGAAGCTCGGACGGCCCGTTTTGGAGCCGCGTCTGGTGTTCGCGGCGGGTGTCGTGGCTGCCGTCGGCTGCGCCGCTTTGCTGGTCGTCGAGCCGCTTGGGCTGCCCACCGCGCCGTCGTATGCGCTGACGGCGTTGGCGCATTGCGTGTGCGGGGCGTCCACCGCCGTCATCTTCCTCAAAGCAGGCGAGCTGTACGGCGGCCTGTCGGGTCGGGCCGCCATAACGAAGCTCGCATGGTCGCACGTCATGGCGGGTTTCGTCTTTTTCTTGGTGGTGGGGATGGGCGTGTGGGCGATTCCCGGCACGGAAAACACGCTGATCGGCGCCGTTGCGTATGTGGGGCTGCCGTTGGCGGCGGCCGCATGCGCGAACATGACCCCCTTGGAAACCAGCGATGCGCCGTACGTGGAAAGCGACAAGGGCGTTCCCTCGGTGTTCTGGAAGCTGATCGCCGTCATTTTCGTTTTGTGCTCCGTGATGATAGCGGTGAGCACCGCCACCTCGTCGCTGTATCCCAACGACGTGGTGGCCGAGGGGTCGCATGTAAGCAACTTCGTGCGTATCGCTTTGGCGTTTCTGCTGATATGGAGCGCCCTTTCTCTCGGCGCGGAGGACTTCGCGCTCGGGCGCGCCTACGTGGCCATCATGCTGTTCTCCATCGCGCTGGTCACCATGTCGCCGGTGATGGTGGAGGTGTCATCGGCGTGGGGATACCTCTCCAACGTGGTGATGCTGCTGTTTCGCATGCTGCATTGGGTCATCCTCAGCCTCATCGTGTGCCAGAAGCACCTCTCGCCGGTGCTCGTGTTCGGCTTGGGATGCGGCACGCAGACGCTTGGCAGGGCCATCGGCGGGTTCGCGGGGTACGCGCTAGCCGACGGCTTCGGCGATCCGTCGTTCCGCTTCGTCGTGTGCATCGCGCTCACGCTGGCCATCGTGTTCTGCGCGTTTCTCGTGTTCTCCGAGAAGGCGCTCGACGAGCTGTTCGCTCCTTCGAGCGCCTCCGAGATCACGCTCGTCGACCTGTTCGGCCCCGTGACGCATCCTGTGGTCGATCTGGAGGCCGAAGCCCCCGTCGCCAAGCGACGGTTTGCGGAATGCGTTGACAAGCTGTCTGAAAGGCACGGCCTGTCAAAGCGGGAGAAAGAGGTGTTCCGCTATTTGGCGATGGGCTACAACCCCAACATGATCGCGGAGAAGCTTCACATATCGTGGAACACCGTGCGGGGCCACTCGCGCAATGTGTACGCGAAGCTCGGCGTGCACACGAGGCAGGATCTTATGGAGCTGGTGGAAAGCGCGAAGGGCGCTGCCGAGTGATCGCAGGAGTCTCCCTGCGGCGGGCTGGGTTTTGCGCGCAGGGCGGGGCCTTCGAATCGGCGCCGCTGAGCGGTAGAGGTTCGCCGCTTTCTTTCCGTTGAGGGTCGCAGGGCGGGCGCGCTGCTCTACACTGGTGCGGACAGGAAGCGGCCGCCGCGCTGCCGGCGACGGGGAAGGGAAGCGAACATGACGGTAAAACTCGGTTTGGTGGGCACCGGCACGGTGGGCGGCGGGTGCATCGAGATCCTCAAGAAGCATCGTGAGGATTTTAAGCGCCACTACGGCGTTGACCTGGAGCTTGTGCGCGTGTGCTCGCGCAATCCCGAGCAGGCCCTCGCGCATGGCGTGGAGGACGTCTTCACGCAGGATTATCGCGACATCTTAGACGATCCGAGCATCGACATCGTCATCGAGCTCATCGGCGGCACCACCGTGGCGCGCGATGTGGTGGTGGGCGCGCTGCGCGCGGGCAAGAACGTGGTCACGGCCAACAAGGCGCTCATGGCCACGTACGGCGAAGAGGTCATGTCTGCTGCCGACGAGGCTGGCAAGGAGATTGCCTTCGAGGCTAGCGTGGGCGGCGGCATCCCCATCATCGACCCGATGAAGCACTCGCTCATCTCCAACGAGGTGTCCTCGGTGATGGGCATTGTGAACGGCACCACCAACTACATGCTCACCCGCATGGTGGAGGACGGCTTAAGCTACGACGACGCCCTGCGCGAGGCGCAGGAGAAGGGCTTCGCCGAGGCCGATCCCACCGCCGACGTGGACGGCTTCGACGCCGCCGCCAAGATCGCCATCCTCGCGTCCATCGCGTTCAATTCGCGCGTGACCTTAGACGACGTGCATACCGAAGGCATCCGCAACGTCACCACGATGGACTTGGACGCCGCGCGCGACATGGGCTACTGCGTGAAGCTGCTGGCGTTGGCGCATCGCACGGACGCGGGCATCGACGTGCGCGTGCACCCCACCATGCTGCCGCTGTCGCACCAGCTGGCCACGGTGAACGGCGTGTACAACGCCATCTACGTGACGGGCGACGCCGTGGGCGAGACCATGTTCTTCGGCGAGGGCGCGGGGTCGGGGCCGGCTGCGAGCGCCGTCATGGGCGATGTGCTGGAGGTGGCGCGCCACGTGACGCTGGGCGTGGGACCGCTTGTGGGCTGCACCTGCACCGATGACGTGCCCATCGTGCCGATGGAGGAGCTCAAGACCAAGTACTACATCCGCTTCAAGGTGGCCGACCGATCCGGCGTGCTGGCCGCCATGGCGGGCGTGTTCGCGAAGCACAACGTGAGCGTGTACTCGGTGGTGCAGCGCGGCAAGAAGGACGGCGGCTCGGTGGATCTGGTGTACGTCACGCACACGGCGCGCGAGAAGAGCGTGCGCGACGTGCTGGCCGAGATCGCCGAGCTTGACGACGTGCTGCGCGACGAGCCGAGCGTCATCCGCGTGGAGGACGAGTAGCGCTTCGGTTCGCCCTGCTTGCCGGCCCGGATGTTTCACGTGAAACATCCGGGCTTTTCACGTTTTGCGGGTTTCTCGTTTGCGAACCTCCGACGTTTCACGTGAGGTGCCGGAGGCTATCTTGCCGCCGAATGTCCGATCTGTCGAGTCTCGCTCAAATCAAGGCGTTGGCTTCAGGGGCGTCCTCTGTATGAACGGTGACGTATTCATATCCGTTGTCGGCAAGCATGGTGGCAACAAAGTTGCAATCTTTTATTGCTTTCGTTGCTTCTCCGATTGATATATCTGGTGTGGTTTCGTATCGTGCTGCGACGGCGTACAAGGTCAGGTCAATGGCCGCCTGGATGGCTGGTTGACTTGCTTTGAGCCACGCCTGTTCGATTGCTGTAGAAAGCAAATCACCGATGTCGTGGCTTTTCGGCGGAACCTGACCGTTTTCGGTAAACACAGCTTTTACCATCTTCTCTGCCGCTTGTTGACAGTGAAACGCTATGGCTTCGCTATGGTCTTGGATGCTAGCTTGGACAAGGGCGTTCACGGCGAGGGCGTCTTTGCTTGCGGCGTACATAAAGCCGGTGTAAATGGGGCTAGCCATACATCTTCACTCCTTCGCAAGCAACAACGTATTCTATGTTCGCCATATCGTGTTGGCGTTCATCGAAGCGTTTTGCCGAGCCAACGACGATATCCTTAGGCATTCCCATCCAGAGCAGTGCGTTGCCGATGCGGCCTGCGCGCGTGAAACGACTTTCCTTATCGTCGGGAACCACAACATAGAGATCAAGGTCACTACCAGGCGATTCTTCGCCACGTGCGTAAGATCCGAACACATAAATGGCAGTTGTGGGAACGGAGGACACGATGCTCTCAACAATCTTGTTGAGATAGTCGGTTGGCAAATGTATGCCTTTCTGCACAGAGAACCTCCCTTCGTTGCTTGATTTCTAGATTTTGATTATACCTTGCCTTTGAATCAGAAAGAAAGGATGCGGGGTCTTCCGCGTGATTCTGTGGCTGTCTTGTGGTGGGAATATTTCGGTTAGGTGACGGGCGGGCGGGATTGCTGAAAATAGTCTTATTTTATAACTAAATACACGAAGCGCCGTATCGAGGTGCTGTGCTGCGCTGCTACGCTGTGGTGCAGCAAGGCGGCACTTGCGCTGGAGCAGTGCAGCGAGCGGCACCGCCGTCCGCGCCACGGCGTGATGGCGAGGACGCAAAAACCAGAGAGGAAACATCATCGTGCGAGGATTTTTTCAGCGGCTCCAATATCAAATGGCCGCATGGATGCAGGGGCGCTACGGCATGGACGGGTTGTCGAACTTCCTGTTGGCAGTGGCCATCATTTTGCTTTTGGCATCCATTGTGCCCGGGTTGGATCTGCTGTTGTGGCTGGCGTTCATCGTGCTGGCTGTGTCCATGCTGAGGTCGTTCTCTAAAAACATTCCGGCCCGTGCAAAGGAAAACGAAACCTATGAGCGCCTGTCCGCCGGACCGAAGCGCACCTATGCATTGGCGAAAAAGGCATGGACCAATCGCAAAACCACGCGCTACTTCAAGTGCAAGGGCTGCGGTCAGGTGCTTTCGGTGCCGAAGGGCAAGGGCACGTTGCGCGTGGTGTGCCCCAAGTGCAAGACCGAAACCCGCAAAAAATCGTAGGAGCGCCAATGGAATTTGACGAGTTCAGACGCGAGTTGTTTGCGGCGGCTTACAGCATGCAAAAGGCGCTGCACGTGGTGCTCGCGCCCGCGTGTCAGCGTCATGGGCTCACTTTGCAGCAGTTCCACGTGCTGGTGGAGCTCTCGCACGCGCCAGGGCAGATGCCCAGCCGGGTGAGCGAGCGCACGGGCATCCTGCGCACGAACTTCTCCGGGCTGTGCCAGCGTCTTGAGGATCAGGGGTTGGTGGATCGCCGCCGCAGCCAGCAGGACGGACGCGCTTACGAGCTGAGCGTGACCCCTGCGGGAAGCGCGCTGCTCGAACAGGTGGACCAAGACGTTCGGCGTCGCTACAACGCAGTGGTCGAGCAAGAGCCGCAGGAGACGTTCGACGCTATCCTCGCCGGCGTCCGCGCGCTTGAAGTGCTGACCGCCAAGCTGGGGAGCTAGCATGTTCGGATACGTGATGCCGCGCACAGAGGAGCTGTCCTCGGAGGAACGCGACCGCTACCAGGCTTTGTACTGCGGGCTCTGCCGCGCTTTGGGGCGGCGGTTCGGGCAGCGCTGCCGCGTCTCGCTCACTTACGACATGGTGTTTTTGGCCATGATCTTGGGATCGCTCTACGAACCGCAGGAGGCGGCGGGCTGCAAGCGCTGCGCCCCCCATCCGCTCAAAGCGCATCGGTACGTGCGGTCTGAGTGCATCGACTACGCTGCGGACATGACCGTGGCGCTTGTCTACCACAAGTGCCTGGACGATTGGAACGACGACCGCAACGCGGCGGCGCGCGCCTATGCGCAGCTGATCGGTGCGCCGTACCGCGTTGTGCGCGAGCGGCATCCCCGTGCGTGTGCGGCCATCGAGGAGGGCCTGGCCGACATCGGGCGCATCGAGCGCGCCGCCGCAACGGGTCCTGCCGAAGGCGAACCCGTCCTCGATGAGGCCGCCAACCGCTTTGGCACCTTGCTCGGTGAAGTGTTTGCGTACCGCGATGACTTTTG
The DNA here is from genome assembly GCF_965361815.1 of Rubneribacter sp. Taxonomy (NCBI): domain Bacteria; kingdom Bacillati; phylum Actinomycetota; class Coriobacteriia; order Eggerthellales; family Eggerthellaceae; genus Rubneribacter; species Rubneribacter sp. Next base: position 22,263 of record NZ_CBDTNW010000088.1, on the reverse strand, counting down.
GGCCGAGGGCCTGCGCACGGTGGGGGCGAAGCTGGGAAAGCTCGTGTACATTATGGATGCGGCGCTCGATGCGGACGACGACCGCGCGTCGGGAAGCTACAATCCTTTGGTGGCGTGCGGCGTTCGGCCCGAGGACGTGCGCGAGGACCTGCAGTTCCTGGCAGCCGACGCCGCTGCGGCATTCGAGCGGCTGCCGCTCGAGAGGGACCTGCGTCTTATGCGCAGCGTCCTGTACGCCGGCATATGGCAGAAATACTGCGCGAAGGAAGCGAAGAAGAAGGAAGGCAGGGAGTCAGGCCGTGGCTGAGAACCCTTACGACGTTCTGGGCGTGAGCCGGGACGCCTCGATGGACGAGGTCAAGAAGGCGTATCGGAAGAAGGCGCGCGAGAACCACCCCGACCTGAACCCGAACGACCCCGGCGCTGCCGACCGGATGAACAAGATCAACGAGGCGTACGACCGCATCACGAACCCGGAGAAATACGCGGCCCGCGATCGCCGTGCCGCTGCGGCCAGCGGCCAAGGTGCGGGATCGCCCTACGGCGGGCCGCGCAGCGCGGGCGGTGCAGGCTACGGGCAGGGCGGTCCGGGCGGCGGTTCGGGATACGGCGGCGGCTACGGCACCGAGGGTCCCTATGGGTGGTCGGGCGGCTTCGGCTTCGACTGGGACGACCTGTTCGGCTTCGGCGCTCAGGGTGCGGACGCGGGCGGTCCGGTGCATCCGGAGGCGTCGGCCTCCGACAGCCCCGTGGTGCGCGGAGCCGTGGACGCCATCAACGCAGGGCGGTTCCAGCAGGCGGTCGACATGCTCAACACCGTGACGAGCGACGGCCGCAACGCGCGCTGGTACTACTTGAGCGCGCTCGCCCACAATGGCGCGGGCAACTCGCTCATGGCGTTGGAGCAGATCAGGCGCGCGGTGCGTCTGGATCCCGACAATCCCGACTACCAGCGCGCCCAGCGCTGGTTCCAACAGGCGGGGCAGACTTACCAGCAGGAAGGCGCGGCGCGCGGTTTCAGCATGGGGATCGATCCTGTGGCCTTGTGCTTCGGCATCTGGTGCTGCGGCCCGACGGTCTGCCGGTTCTGCATTCCGCTCTAGCAGGCGGCGCGGTGCGCGATGGCAAGCGGACGCCTGGCGATGCGGCAAACGGCGCCCGACGGCAAGCAAGCGCCCGGTAGCAGGCAAGCGCACGACAACACGCGAGCATACGACGAAAGGAAACGAGCATGGCGGCAACGATAGGCATCGACCTGGGAACGACCAACAGCTGCGTGGCCACGGTGGAGGGCGGCCGGCCCGTCATCATCCCCAACGCGGAGGGGGAGCGCACCACGCCCAGCGTGGTGGCGTTCTCGAAGGACGGCGAGCGGCTCACGGGCGGCGTGGCGTGCCGCCAGGCGGCGGTGAACCCGGACCGCACCATCACGTCGGTGAAGCGGCACATGGGCAGCGACTGGCGCGCGAATATCGATGGGCGCGCGTTCACGCCGCAGGAGCTTTCGGCCATGATCCTGCGCAAGCTGCGCCGCGACGCCGAGGCGTTCCTCAACCAAGAGGTCACCGACGCCGTCATCACCGTGCCCGCGTACTTCAGCGACTCGCAGCGCCAGGCCACCAAGGATGCCGGCAAGATAGCCGGACTCAACGTGCTGCGCATCATCAATGAGCCCACGAGCGCCGCGTTGGCGTACGGCCTGGACAACGGCATGCCGCAGAAGGTGATGGTGTACGACCTGGGCGGCGGCACGTTCGACGTGTCCATCATAGAGATCGGCGACGACGTGATAGAGGTGCTGGCGACCTCCGGCGACAACCACCTGGGCGGCGACGACTTCGACGAGCGCGTGGCGAACCACCTCATAGACGCCTTTGCGCGCGAGCACGGCGTTGGCCTGCGCCGCAGCCCGCAGGCCCTCCAGCGCGTGCGCGAGGCGGCCGAGCAGGCGAAAAAAGAGCTCTCTTCCATGGACTCCACGCAGGTGAACCTGCCGTTCCTTGCGCAGGGTTCCCAAGGTCCGCTGCATCTTGACATGACGTTGACGCGCGCCACCTTCAACGACCTGACGCGCGATCTGGTGGAACGCACGACCGGCCCCGTGCAAACCGCGCTCAACGACGCGGGCATCGCGGCGTCCGAGCTGGGGTGCGTGCTCTTGGTGGGCGGCTCCACACGCATCCCGGCCGTGCAGGAGCACGTGCGCAAGCTCACGGGCAAGGAGCCCTCGGCCTCCATCAACCCCGACGAATGCGTGGCCACCGGCGCCGCCATCCAGGCCGCCACGCTCTCCGGCGCATCCACGGGCCTGGTGAAGGCGAACAGCCTGCTGCTGTTGGACGTGACGCCGCTCAGCCTTTCCATCGAAACGGTGGGCGGGGTGGCAACGCGCCTGGTGGAGCGCAACACCACGCTGCCGGTGCACTACTCGCAGGTGTTCAGCACGGCTGCGGCGTTCCAGACCAGCGTGGAGGTGCGCGTGCTGCAGGGCGAGCGCCCCATGGCCAAGGACAACAAGGCCATCGGCACGTTCCGGCTGAAGGGCATCAAGCGCGCTCCGGCCGGCGTGCCCCAGATAGAGGTGACGTTCGACATCGACGCCAACGGCATCCTCACCGTGTCGGCGAAAGATTTGGACACCGGCAAGCAGCAGTCCATCACCATCGACGACTCCGACCGCATGTCGGACGAGGAGGTGGAGCGCGCCATTCGCGACGCGGAGCTGTACGCGTCCCAAGACGAGGAGCGCCGCTCTGCCCTGGCTGCGCGCGAGGAGGCGCAGCGCCTGCTCAACGAGGTTGACCAAGCGCTGGCCGCAGCGGGCAAGCAGCTGGAGAAGGACGAGAAGAAGCGCGTCAAGGCCGACGCCGATGAGTTGCGCCGCCTGCTGGCGAAGCACCCCGGCGGCTTCGGCAAGAAGGCCCGCGAGGCGCAGGAGCAGGTGGAGGATGTGACGGGCATCAAAGCCGCAGCTGACAAACTGCGCGCTTCAAGCGAGCACGTGCGCGAGCTGGCCGCGCAGAGGTAAGGGTTCGGCCTGAGGGTTCAAGGGGTGTGTCCCACGCGGCCTGCTTGGGCAACACGGGGCGCACCGCCTGCACGGGCCGCAAATAACTCATAACTCGCCGACTTGGCATTTTTTCGACAAGCCTGTGAACTGGGGAAATGAATCATAACACCAGTTCATAGGCTTGTCTGTGTTGTCGAGTTATGAGTTCCAAGTTCCTCGGTTATGAGTTTTTTTCGCGCCCTATGCGGCGGCGGGTCGGCTATTAGGCCATTTCCTACTCCATGTCCTTCAGCAGTCCGTGGCGTTCGTAGCGGGTGACGCGCTCGATGGCGTTCTCCTCGTTCACGAACACCACGCGCGGGGGGTTCTGGTCGGCTTCCTCGGGCGTCATCTGGGCGTAGCACATGATGATGACCTTGTCGCCCACCTGCACCAGGCGCGCGGCGGCACCGTTGAGGCAGATCATCCCGCTGTTCGCCTCGCCGGCTATCACGTAGGTTTCGAAGCGCGCGCCGTTGTCCACGTCCACCACGTGCACCAGCTCGTACTCGCGGATGCCGGCCGCCTTCATGAGCGCCTCGTCCACGGTGATGCTGCCCACGTAGTCGAGCGCGGCCTGCTTGACCGTGGCGCGGTGGATCTTGCCTTTGAGCATGTTGAGCAGCATGCGCTAACCCTCCCAGATGAAGTTGTCGATGAGCCGGGTGGTGCCCACGTACACCGCCAGCGCCACCAGCACGGGGCCGTCCACGCGCCGCACTGGCTCGATGGAATCCCAGGTCACCATATCAACGTAGTCGATGCGCGCGAGTGGCTCCGCCTCTATCGTGCGTCGCATGGCCGCAAGCACGCGCTCGCCGTCGCGCTCGCCGCCCTCGATGAGCGCGCGCCCTTCGCGCACGGCGCGGCTCAGCACGAGCGCCGCTGTGCGCTCCTCAGGCGACAGGTAGGTGTTGCGCGAGCTTTTGGCCAGCCCGTCGTCCTCGCGCACGATGGGGCAGCCCACCACCTCAACGTCGATGTTCAGGTCGCGCACCATGCGGCGCACCACGGCCAGTTGCTGCGCATCCTTCTGTCCGAAGTAGGCGCGGTCGGCGCCCGCGATGTTCATGAGCTTGCACACCACCGTGCACACGCCGCGGAAGTGGGTGGGGCGGCTCTTGCCGCACAGCTGGCCGGTTAGTCCATCCATGTCCACGAACGTGCACGCGTCGCTCGCGTACATCTCGGACGGCTCGGGGTGAAACACCAGCGTCGCTCCCCGGCTTTCGGCCAGCGCGCAGTCGGCCCGGAAGTCACGCGGGTAGCTTTCGAAGTCCTCGTTCGGCCCGAACTGCGTGGGGTTGACGAACACGCTCACCACAACGCGGTCACACTCGGCGGCGGCGCGTTCGATGAGGCTCGCGTGCCCTTCGTGGAGAAACCCCATCGTGGGCACCAAGCCCACGATGAGCCCTTCACGCTTCCAGGCGCGTACGTGCTGCCGCACCTCGCTGACGGTGGTTGCTATCTGCATGGGGGAATGATCCTTTCTCGGGGCCGGTCCGCACGTGGCCCAGCGGTCCAACAGTTTTTAGTACAGCTTTTCCAGCACCTCGTCGGCGATGGCGTAGGTGTGCTCCTCGGCGGGGAAGGTGCCGGCGCCCACTTCGTCCACATAGGTGGCGAATGCCTCGCGCATGGCCTCGCCCACGTTGGCGTAGCGCTTCACGAACTTGGGGGTGAAGTCGCTGAACATGCCCAGCATGTCCTGGTAGACGAGGACTTGCCCGTCGCAGCCCGCCCCGGCGCCTATGCCGATGGTGGGAATGCTCACGGCTTCGGTCACCTTCGCGGCCAGCTTGGCGGGCACGCATTCCAGCACCACGGAGAACGCGCCGGCCGCTTCCAGCGCCTTCGCGTCCTCGATGAGCTTGCGCGCGGCGGCCTCGGTTTTGCCCTGTACTTTGAAGCCGCCGAACGCGTTGATAGACTGCGGCGTGAGGCCGAGGTGCCCCATGACGGGGATGCCCGCCTCCACGATGGCCTTCACTTGCGCCGCCACTTCGGCACCGCCCTCCAGCTTCACGGCCTGCGCGCGCCCCTCCTTCATGAGGCGGCCGGCGTTGACCACAGCGTCGTACACCGAGGTCTGATAGGACATGAACGGCATGTCCACCACCACAAGCGCGTTTTTCGCCCCGCGGGCGACGGCGCGGCCGTGGTGGATCATGTCCTCCATGGTCACCGATAACGTGTCCTCGTAGCCCAGCACCACGTTGCCCAGCGAGTCGCCCACCAAAATGGCGTGTATGCCAGCCTCGTCCTCCAGGCGGGCGGTGGAGTAGTCGTAGGCGGTCAGCATGGCGATGCGCTTCCCCTTGCGTTTCGCCTCGGCGAACGTCGAAACAGTGTGCTTCATAGAAGGCTCCTATCCTGTGGTGTCGTCGGCGTTTCTTCTTCGTCTGCGCTGCGCGCATCGAGCGTGCCGCGCGCATCCAACGCGCTGCGCAGGCGCTCTTTCAAAGGTTGATAGTCCCGGTCGGGGTGCTTGCGTGCGGCGATGTTCGCGCAGCACAGCGAAAGCCGGGCGTACAGGTTTCGTGCATCGGGGCCGAGTGCGGCCAGGTGGCGCTCGATGGTCCGCGTATCCAGCCGCTCTGCGGGGCCGGTGAGCGCCGCTTGGCACCCGCGTTCCACAACAGCGCGCGCATTGCCCATGATCAGCGACGATGCGGCACTGCGGGCTTCTTCGGGAGCAAACCCGCAGTCTTCCAGCAGGCGAAATCCCTCACCGTACAGGCCCACGGCCAGGTTGCTCAAAAACACGGCGGCTGCGTGGTAGCGGGTCTTGTCGGCGGGGTTGATGGCGCGGTGGCGGTTGCCGCACATGTCCAACAGCGCGGCCAGGCATTCGCGGGCGGCCGGGTCGCCTTCGACGGTGAAAAAGGCGTACGCCATGGCGTCGAGCGGACCGGTCTTGTCGCTGACGGCCAGCAGGGGGTGCGCGGAGCCCACGGAAGCGCCCGCCGCGCGCAGGGGTGCCAGCTCCTCGGCGGTCAGCGCGCCGCTGCAATGGCAGATGGTTGCGCCGGCCAGAGGCGCGCCGCTTGCGGCAAGCTCGTGTGCAACGGAGGCTATAACACTGTCAGGAGCGGTAATGAAGATAAGGTCGCTTTCGCGGACGAGTTCCGCAAGCGACGCGAACGCGCGCGAACCGGTGAGCTCGGCAGCTTCGACGGCAGAAGCGCGGGTACGGCTCGCATACCCCGACACGGGGATGCTGCGGGACAGGAAGTACCTGCCCAGCGTGGTTCCGACCTTGCCCGCTCCCACGAACCCTACGTGCCTTCGCGCGGTGCGTTCTGCAGGGCAGGGCGTGCCTTGGTTGGTCACGACGTGCCTTTCGCTTCGTTTCGTCGAGGCTGGATGCCCGACCGTCTCCGGGTCACCCGCACTCCTTGTGCAAGCATTCTAGGCCGCGCGGGGCGCGTTGCGCAACCCTCAAAATGCAGGAAATAGGAACTGAGTGCAAAGGGCAGGTTTTGTCGCAAAGTGAAGAACGGGGCGGTCGAAGCGGGGCCGCTGGCATCCTGTGGGTTCTCTTTGTTTATAATCGGAGGCAAAGATATTTTGAGCGCCTTTGTTCGAGGCGCCTTTTCAAAATATTTTCGCTGCTGCCGACCAAGCAGGGCGGTTGCGGGTTCTGCGTTGGGGAGAGGGTGCTGCTGGTGAGAGAGGGCGTTGCATCGGGAAGAGGGTCTGGGGCATTGCTTGCGTTGTTGGTTGTCGGATACGCCTCGCGATTGCTGTGGTTTTACTTGACAGGCTTTGGCTCCATCTTCTCACAATCGGGCTTATCTGGCGTGGGACCCATTGGTGGCGAGTCCATTTACTTTCTCACCGGAGTGGCAACGTTGGCCGTCATCGCCTTGAGGCCCCAGATTGTCTCAGACGGTTTGAGGTACTGGGTGGTTTTGACGGCCGTGTGCACGGTGTTTGGCGTGTTTCTCCTTGCGTTTGCCCAGGGGCAGGTGGATGCCGGCTCGCCTTGGGTTGCAGTGGCGGGATTGGTGCTGCTTGGTGTGGGATACGGCGGAAGCGAACCTGTGTGGGCTGAGGCATTCGGAAGGGTCTTGCCGCTGAGCCGAGCTGGAGCGTGCGTGGCGGCTGGATACGTCCTCTGCGGTGCGGCCTGTTTGGCTGCAGCTTCGTTTGCCGACGGTGCGCTGCTTGGCGCGTTGTCGTTGATCCTCCCAGCGTTTTCGACGGCGTGTTGGTTCGTGTTCGAGCGCTTCTCTGGCTGTGGCAAATCCGCGCGTCATGCGCTTCCGGCGAAGAACATGCGGTTTAGCTGGGTTGTTGTTGTGATGATGCTTCCGGTGGCGTTGCGTCTTGTCGGAGGAGGCGGCCTTTGGGGAAGTGCCGCATCGGTTTCGAGTTCGCCTCTGGACATTTCCGTTCCTTCGTTTGTGGCGGGGGCTGTTGCAGTTGCCGTGCTGGTGCGCGTTGGCGTCTCGTGGAAGGTTGGAACCTTTTCGTTTCGGAAGTATCGGGCTGCGCTGCTTCTTGCGGCAATGATGCTCCTTGCCGTCTCTGTCGTCGATTCCGTTGGTTCGCCAGGGCTTGCTTTTGTATCCGATGCCCTTGTGTGGGCGATGGAAGTGTTCTGCTCCATGCTCTGTCTTGTGCTCATGCTCGACGTGGCTCGTATTGCTGGCCGGCCCGAAGGGATTGTTTTTGGCATAGGATTCGGCCTTCAGTGGGCGCTGTGTTTCCTCTGGTCGCTGTTGGCCGGTCATGTTGATGGTATAACGGGAACCATTCCCACCGTCATGGCCTTTCTCATTGTGGGGGTGTTCGCCTTTTTGCCCGATCAGGCGCTTTTTTCCGTGAGTTCCCTCGCGTCGCGCCAAGACGATGCCGAGGGTTCGTTGGCCATTGCGGCGGCGGCCTTCGGCCTCACCCCTCGCGAGACGGAGGTCTTGGGGATTCTCGCCCAGGGTCGGAACCTGAGGTATGTGGGCGAGAAACTGCACATTTCGGAGAGCACGGTGAAAACTCACACCCAGAACATCTATCGGAAGGTGGGGGTGGGCAATCGCCAGGAGCTTTTGGATGCTCTGCAGGCCGAGAGGGATCAATAGCGCCGTCTTTTGCGCCTCATCCGTTAGGGAGGATATTCGCTCGACCTGCGCATATCCTCCCATGCAGCCGTTTTCTTCCTTCCGGGGTTTCGCAAAACTTCTCACAGGGACACCGCGAGGCGGTGTCGGTTCGTATCCTGAACGGAGGGAGTGTGCTGATGTCGAACGAAACGATACAAAAACAAACAGGGGTAAATCCGAAGGCCGGAGCGAAGGCAGGGGTCTCCCGGCGGGATTTCCTGAAGGCTACGGTTGCGGCTGGGACCGGGTTGGCTGCTGTGGGGGCTTTGGGCGGGTGCGCGCCGTCTGGGGGAGGGTCTTCAAACAGCCAGGAGTGGGATCGCGAGGTGGAGGTGGTGTTCGTTGGCGCGGGCGGATCGGCCTGGGGCGCCATCGCGGCGAAGGATGCGGGCGCGGAGTCGGTGCTTATTGTTGAGAAGTCGGGCATGTTCGGGGGCACCAGCTCGCTTTCCGCGGGCGGGTTCTGGATTCCGGCGAATAACGTTGAGGAGAAGCTGGGCATCAAGGACAGCAGGGACGACGCCGTGGAATACCTTTCCCACGTGTCAGGAGGCAAATCGACCCCCGAACTTCAAGAGGCGTACATCGACGGCGCGAACGCCTTCTTGGAGTGGACCCAGAGTCTGGGGTTTGAATGGGAGCCCATCGCCATCGGCGCGCTTCCGTTTCCCGATTATTACAACTACCCCGGCTGTTCCTCGGGCGGTGCACGATCACTTTATATAGACGATGTGGCCTCGTGGAAAAACATCAAAGGTGAGGATGTTGAGTCGGTTGGCTTCATGCGTGCGGCCCCTACGTGGAATCTCGTGCGTCACCTCTGCGAGGAGCGGGGTGTGGACATCATGTACAACGCGGAGGCAACAAAACTCATTCGCAATGATGAAGGCGTAGTCGAAGGTGTTGTGGTTGCGAATGGCAAGTCGGAGGAGCGTATTAAGGCCACCAAAGCGGTGTTTTTAGGAACCGGCGGGTTCGATCACAATAAAGAGATGCGGGAATCCTACATCAAGATTCCTCTTGCCAACACCATGCTCGTGGACACGTGCACAGGCGATGGACACAGGATGGGTATGGAGATAGGGGCCGACCTGTCGAACATGTCAAGTTTCTATGGAAACAGCTGCTTTGTGCCGCTGGGTATGGAAATCGACAACATCATGACCGACAAGATGGACCAGTATGTTGATGGCAGTTCGTATCGGTCGAAGCCTGGCGCTATCGTGGTGAACAAAAAAGGTAAGCGGTTTGGGAACGAGAGCGCCTCGTATCCGCTGTTCGCCCGGTCGTTTGAGGAGTTTGACACCGGAACGGGCGAATGGAGCAACATCCCTGCGTTTTTCATCTGCGATTCTACGTATTTGGAGCACTACCTCATGCCGGGTGTGAGCGAGATGGGCGCTGTTCCGGACTGGATGGAGAAAGCCGATACGCTTGAGGAGCTAGCGGACATTCTCGGTATCAACGCCGAAGGGCTTCTGAGCGAGGTGGCGGAGTTTAACAAAAACGCTGCTGAGGGAGTGGACCCGGTGTTCCATCGCGGAGAATGGGCGTTTGACACCAATACAGGAGGTGACGGAGGGACGGGGCGAGCCGACTTGAAGAACCTCGCGCTTGCCCCCGTTGAGGTGGGCCCGTTCTATGGGTGCCCTCAGTATCCGGGAAGTTTGGGAACGTCCGGCGGGCTTAAGATCAACGAACATGCGCAGGTTATCGACGTGCATGGTGAGGTCATTCCCCATCTGTATGCGGGAGGATGCTGTGCGGCTTCGCCGTTTGGCTGGGGATACCCCGGTGGTGGCGGCCCTGTCGGATGCGGCGGCGTGATGAGCTTTGTGGCTGTTGAGCATATGTTCGAAACCACCTTGTAGCGTTTGGGGTCATAGCGTCTGGGGGCGGCTTGCCGCTGCCGGGCAAGCGTCGGGGCCGCAGGTTCGCGCGGTCCCGACACCTTTTGTCGTGTTGCTTAGGGTGTGCAGATGTTTGCAGGCTGGCGAATACGCTGCGCAAAGGTTATGGTCGGGGGGGGGCGTCATTCTGCGTTGTTGCCTCGCACCGTTCTGCTCGGTTCGGGTGCGCTTCTCTTTTCTTGCTGCGCATGTTGGTATGATGCTGGAAAATAGCGACGCTCGAGGCGGCAAGCGAAGGAGAGAGCCATGGCGCAAGCGGCGAGGAAATGCCCGGTGGGCGTGCAAGTGTTCAAGGACATTCGGAACCGGAACCTGATGTATGTGGACAAGACCCGCTATATCTATGGCCTGGCACATTTGGGCGGCAGGTATGTGCTCCTCTCACGTCCGCAGCGTTTCGGCAAGACCTTGCTCGTATTGTGCGGGATGGGTTGCTTGGCAACAGGTTTCTTTCCTCCTTTCTGCTAAACCGCCGCCGACCCGGCCCGTGCCCACGCTGGTTTAACGCAGAGTCTCCCTCTTGGTGGCGAGAAATGGCCGAAGTCGGAAGATTTCTGCGAGTCCATGACGTTTTGCTCGGGCACCGGCTCTCTGCGATCAGGTGGTTTCTCGATAAGGGATCTCTCGTCGTTGAACAAATCTCTGCGAACCTTCCGACTTCGGTCATTTCTCGCCACTGAGAAGCGTCCTTTCCGCTAAACCGTCGCTGGCGCGGTCCAGGCCGGCCCGCCGCGCGAAGTTCCACAGGCACCTCGGAAAGTCTCGTCCGGCAGGTGCGTTGGGCGGGCCTTCTGAGGCGCCCGATCAGGAGGGCAGTAACGAAGTGCCGGAGGTATGCGGCTTGGGGGTAGTCCGGGAAGAGCTCCGCACGACGGTTGAACGCCGTCGACGAATAATTGAGCCAATTGAGCCGGACACGCTTTGCCCTATAACCCGAGGAGGTGCCACATGGTCGAGATCAACGCTGGCCGTACCATTGAGTTGAGTCGAGTTGGGTGCGGCAAGGTGGATCGAGGCCGCTTGCTTTTCCGTTGATTGTCGCACGACAGACTGGTATCGTGTGAACGGTAGGAAAACGCATCAAAGTTGCTGGCAAGGGCGGGCGCGTGGTTTTCAGCGAGCTGATAGTCGCATATCTGTTTCTGGGCGGTTCTGCGGCCGGGGCTTTTTTGGTGCTGGCGGCGGCCGACTTGGTGCGCGCTTCGCGAATGCGTCGTGCTGCTGCGATGACGGGCGCGCCGAGCGCGGGTGCTCCGAGCGCGGGCGCGCACTCCGGTCGTGCAGGCCAAGCGCGACTGCGGCGCGCACACAGCCAAGGGCGCGGGCTTCGCCGCATTGCATACGTGCTGGTGGCGGCGACGCTCGCGTTGGGCGGGGTGCTGCTGTGCGTGGACCTGGGGCGTCCCGATGCGTTCTTCCTGCTGTTTTTGCACCCGACGCCCACGTACCTGACGGTGGGATCGTTCTCGCTGCTGGTGCTGTTGGCGTGCAGCATGTGCGCGGCGGCCGAGTCGGTGTTCGAACTGCCGTCTGCGTTCGGTGCGGTGGCGCTTGCGTGCAAAGCGCTGGGGTGCGTGGCGGCGGCGGTGCTCATGGTGTACACGGGTTTGCTGCTGCAGGGCATTCAGACGGTGGCGCTGTGGGCCTCGCCGTGGCTGCCGGCGCTGTTCGCGCTTTCGGCCTTGTCATGCGGGTTGGCGCTGCTGCTGGGAAGCGCGTGCTTCGCGGGCGGCGACTCGGTGAGCATTGCCTGGTGCCGCGTGCTGCCAAGGGCCGACCTGGCGGTGGTGGCGCTTGAGGCGCTGGTTGCGAGCGCCTACGTGCTGACAAGCGGTTCAGGTGCGGCGGCTTCGCAGCTTCAGACCCTGGTGGCGGGGGAGTGCGCACCGCTGTTTTTGGGCGGGTTCGCGGCGTGCGGCCTGGCGGTGCCGTTTGCGCTGGAGTGCGCGGCGTTGCGCTTTGGCGCGCGGCCCGGGCTGCTGCTGGCAACGGCGATGCTGATGCTGGTCGGCGGGTTCTGTTTGAGGCTTGCTATTGTGGCAAGCGGCATGCACATGGCGGCGTAGGATCAAGGAGCAATGGAAACGCCTTCGTTTGAAATAGAGAAAGACTCCAACCTGCCCTACTGGGTGCAGTTGAAGGAGCGCTTCGTGTACCTGATCAACTCGGGTTACTACCAGCCGGGCGATCAGCTTCCCACGGTGCGCAAATTCGCCGCCGACCTGCGCATCGCCTACAACACGGTGAGCAAGGCGTACATGGCGCTTGAACGCGACGGCTTCATCACCACGTCGCGCGGTCGCGGCGCGTTCGTGTGCGAACCGCCGGGGGAGGATGGGCCGCAGGGGCTGGACCTGCACATCGAGGAGTTCGTACGGGGGTGCCTTGAGCGTGGCATGGACTATGACGACATATCCCGGCAGGTCAACAAAACCATCGACGCAATAAGGAGAAGCGATGAGGGCTAAGGGCGCGCGCACGGCGCAAACGGGTTCGTTCGGCGGCGGGGCGGACCGGACGGCATTCGCTAACGAGGGGCCGTATCGCCGCTCGGAGATGGAGTTCGGCGTGGCGGCCGACGCGTACCGCTCCGCGCCCGACAAGCGCGCCACCCGCAACGGCGCCATCCTGCTGACGGGGCTGATCGCCATTGTGGCGTTCCTTGCCGCGCTGGCGGTGGGGTGGCTTGCGGCCGGCGAGGCGAACCTGGTGGTGGTGCTGGTGGCCGCAGCGTTGGGTGTGCTTGCGTTGGCGTCTGCGCGCGTGTCGCTGGAATGGGAGCGCTACGTGGTCATGCGCCTGGGGCGTTTCAACCGGCTTGCGGGGCCGGGGCTGTTCTTCATCGTGCCGTTCGTGGAGTTCTGCACGCTGCGCATCGACCAGCGCACCCAGGTCACGCCGTTCGGCGCCGAGGAGACCCTCACGGCCGATTTGGTGCCCCTTGATGTGGACGCCGTGCTGTACTGGATGATCTGGGACCCCGAGAAAGCCTGCTCGGAGGTGGAGGACTGCTACTTCGCCGTGGCGCTTGCCGCGCAGACCACGTTGCGCGACGCCATAGGCCGCGCGTCGGTGGCCGACGTGGTCATGCGTCGCCATTCGCTGGACAAGCAGCTGGAGGAGGCCATAGAGGAGAAGGTGTCGGCTTGGGGCATCACGGTGCTTTCGGTGGAGGTGCGCGACATCATCATGCCCAAGGAGCTGCAGACGGTCATGTCCCTGGAAGCGCAGGCCGAAAGCCGCAAGAACGCGCGCCTTACGCTCATGGAGGCCGAGCGTGACGTAGCCGCCATCTTGGACGAGGTGGCCGAAACGTACCGCGACAACGACCTTGCGCTCGAGCTGCGCCGCATGCACCTCACCTACGAGGGGGCGTCGGACAGCCAAGCCGCCATGGTGGTGCCAAGCGCTTACACCGAAGGGTTCGCGGGCGGCGATAAAAGCACGGGGTGATGCCCGCAAGCGCAAGAAGAAAGGCCGCTAACGCCAGCGAGCACCGCCGCGAATCCCCGGTCAGAACTCACCTTCCTGAGCGTTTCTGAGGGCCTCTGTGATTTCGGGCCGGCTGCAAAGCCCGCGCGTGATGGCATAAAGAGCAAGCTGCGTTCGGTTGTGAAGCGCCGTTTTCGTAAGCAGTGTGCGAATATGGCCTTTCACGGTGTTTTGGGAAATGCGAAGCCGAGCGCTGATCTCGCCGTTCTCGTATCCAAGGCCGACAAGTTGCAGCACCTCGATTTCTCGGTCGGTGAGGGCTATCTCGTGGCTTTCGGGTGCAGCGCCAACCTTTGCAACAAGCAGGTCGTCGAACCGCGCGGAGTCGGCGTGCTCGATTCTGCTGCTCCGAGCGGCTTCGCACACCTCGTTGACGATGGCCGTATAGGCTTCCAAATGCCCTTGGAGGCACGTTCGGTAGGCATCGAGGACAATCTCGATGGCCTGGAGCTGCTGAGCGGGATCGTCGGCAAAGGCGTTGCGGACAAGCGGCACAAGGAGATGCACGAACACGAGGGTTCCATGGAGAGACGCCTCGATGCCGCGGTATCCTCCGCAGACCCACGATGTCGCCATGTCGATGGTCCACTTCGACTCTTCTATGTCTTTTCCACGATACAGGTCGGCAAGATGATTGAGCCCGTATTCCAGCCACGCGCGGCACTCGCTCCGTGACATCTCGGAAAACGCGCGCGTCTCGTCAATCGTTGTATGGAACCAGATCAGCTCGTCGGTCAGAAAATCGAGGTTCGCCGTCTGCGTTTCAATGATTTTGTCGATAATCTCATCGGTTGCGATGCTGCGTGCCTTCAAGGCGCCCCCCCCTCCTCTCGGCTGGTGCATGCCGTCCAACACCATGTGCGCCCCTTGCCCCATACCTTGGTATCGGCTTGACCCACCCGCTTTTGCCGGCCGTGCTATTCGTCCGGACGTTCCGGACGAATAGGCTGAAATCTTACCATACAACTCGCTACCGCTCGAATTCGGGCGCGGTTTCAAAAGGACGAGGGAAGAGTCCAGTCATCGAGAGGAACGGAGGAGCAATGACCGGCGAAATGGGGAAAGGACGCTTTGGCGGCGGGATAAGCAGACGAGCTTTCATGGGGGCGACCACGGCGACGTTGGTCGGTCTGACCTTGAGCGGCTGCAGCCCTCGCACCAAGGATGAGGACTCTTTGCCGGACGCGGGGCAGGAAAGCGCGGGCGCGGCAGAGGAAGAGGGCGTGTGGATTCCCGCTGCGTGCTGGCTTAACTGCGGCGGTAAATGCTACAACGCCGCCTACGTGGTCGATGGCAAGGTGGTCCGTCAGAAAACCGACGACACCCACGAGGACAGCTTCGAGATGCCCCAGCAGCGCAGTTGCCCCCGCGGGCGGTCGCTGCGCCACATGGTCTATGCGCCGGACCGCATCCGCTATCCCATGAAGAGGAAGCACTGGAGCGTCGAGGAGCCTCACGGGGAGTTGCGCGGCAAAGATGAGTGGGAGCGCATAAGCTGGGACGATGCCCTAGACTATGTTGCTGCAGCGCTTAAGAGCGCCATCGCGAAGGACGGTAACCGCTCCATTGTCTATCCCGGTTGGGCCTTTCAGGCGAACTATGCCGATTGGTTGCGAGCCATCGGCGGCTTCACCGAAATAAACGACACGTCTTCTTGGGGCGCCTACAATCGCACCGGCAAGGTGGTGGGCGCTGCTCCCACCGACGGCGGCGATCGCTACGATCTCCAAAACAGCGACTTCGTCATCCTCTACGGTTGCAACCCCGCATGGTCCTCTGCCGGGCAGCCCAATTACTATTACTATGCGGCCAAGGAGGCCGGAGCCCAGTTCGTGTTCGTTGGCCCCTCCTACAACGAGAGCGCCGATTTGCTTGACGCACGTTGGATCCGGGTGCGTCCGGGCACCGACGGGGCGTTTATGCTCGCCGTCGCTTACGAGATGCTCAAGTTGGACGAAGAGCAGGGCAACGTGATCGACTGGGATTTCCTGAACCGCTACACTGTTGGCTTCGATGCCGATCACATGCCCGCCGACGCCGCGCTCGACGAGAACTTCAAGGACTACGTTTTGGGCGCCTACGACGATCTGCCGAAGACGGCAGAGTGGGCCACCGAGATCTGCGGTACGCCGGTTGAGGACATCAGGTGGTACGCGCAGACCATGGCGATGACGAACAAGGTGAGCGCCCTGCACAGCATGGCTTACGCCCGATGCAACGATGCCGACGACATGCCCCAGCTGTTCATGACCATCGGAGCCATGGGCGGCCACTATGGTCAACCAGGCCAATGCACGGCCTGCTGTCAGGCCACCAGGGCTGGAAACGGCGGTCCCAGCCTGGTCAAAGGAGGTTCCACGGGGCTTGCGCAGAATCAGAATCCCGTTAGCGACGTGATCGACGCGCCCGATCTGTGGCAAGCCGTCCTCGATGGAAAGTACCAGTACAACGATGGAGCCATGAGCGATCCGAGCACCGTGGAGGTGCGCGACCTGAACGTTCGCGTCATCTACAACCTCTGGCGCAACTCCCTCCAGACCATCCAGGGCATAAAGACCGGCATAGAGGCCTTCCGCGCGGTGGATTGCGTCATCACCCAAGACTACGCCTTCAACATGACGGCCCAGTACTCCGACATCTTGCTCCCCTGCACCACGAAATGGGAGATGGACACGTTCTACTTCTATTTGACCAACAACACCGGGCGCGATTACGTGCTCTTTCCCTCCAAGGTGATCGATCCCTTGTGGGAGGCGAAGCCCGATCGCTGGATTGGCAGCGAGATGCTCAAGCGCTTCGACCTCGATCCCGCCGAAACCTATCCTTTCGGCGAGGAGCAGGGCTATCTCAACTTCATCGCGAGCACGACGGTTGTCAACGAAGAGGGCACCGACTACGAACCCTTGGTGACCATCACCCAAGAGGACATCGACGCGCTTGGCCTTGAAGGCACGCCCCAAGAGGGCCGCATCCCCTACGCCGAACTCATGGAGAAGGGCATCTACCAGGTGCCGCGCTCGAAGGACGACAACCTGGGCAACGTCTTCCTGGCAGCCTTTCGCGAGGATCCCGACAACAACCCCCTGAGCACGAACAGCGGCAAGCTTGAGATATACTGCCAGGCTAAAGCCGACGGCGTGAACGCCATGGGGCGCAGCACCATCAAGCCCTACCCCACTTATCGCCCGGCGCTCCATGGTTACGAGGAGTCATTCAGCGATTGGGAGAGCAAGACAAAGGGCGACTATCCCTTCCAGATGTACAACCCCCACTATCTTCGCCGTGCGCACACCGGTTTCGACAACGTCTCACAGTTGCGCGAGGTTCTGCCCAATCCTGTCTTCCTCAACGCGAGCGATGCGGCCGAGAAGGGTATTGCCGACGGGGATGCCGTGCGCATTTTCAACGATTACGGACAGTGCCTGCGCCATGCGTCCCTGACCGAGCGCCTCATGCCTGGCTGTGTTGCCCTTCCGCATGGCACATGGTCGGATCTGACCGCAGACGAGACTCTGGACTCTTCGGGTTCCGATAACTGGATGCTTGCGCCCGATACGAGCGGCGCGGGAATCTCGGGGTACAACACGAATCTGGTGAACTACGAGAAGTGGACGGAGGGCAACCTCGCCGATGACTGCGAGCGCGTCTTCGGGCCGGCTGGCGGCATCGAATAGAAAGAGGGGAAGAACCATGACGCTTGGATTTTACTTCGACGGCACCTCGTGCCTAGGGTGCAAGACTTGCTCCATTGCCTGCAAAGACCTCAACGACTTGCCTGTGGGAGTGCAGTTTCGCCGCGTGTTCGACTACGAGGCGGGCGTCTTTCCTACGGCCCGGGGCTGGCATTACTCCATGGCCTGCAACCATTGCGAGAAGCCCGCGTGCGTGGCATCGTGTCCGACGGGCGCTATGCACCAATCTGAGGACGGAACCATCCTGCATGACGACGAAGCCTGCATTGGATGCCAGAGCTGCGTTTCGAACTGCCCGTATGGCGTGCCTCAGTATCGCGAGGACCTTTCCATCGTGCAGAAATGCGACGCCTGCGCCCAAAGGCGCGCCGATGGGAAGAACCCCGTTTGCGTAGATGCCTGCTCCATGCGCGCCTTGGACTTCGGAGACTTGGACGAGCTCTCGCAGAAATACGGAGAGGGCCTTGTGAGCGAGCTTCCGTTTCTTCCCTCTGCAAGCACCACCAACCCCTCGATTCTCGTGAAGCCCAAGGAGGCGTCGCTTGCGCAAGACTGGAGCGAAAAGAGGCAGTAGGCGTTCCGGGGCTTTTGCCGCGCTCCTTCCAAAGGGGCGCTGAGCTTGTCGCATCCGAAACCAAAGAGAGGGGCTGCAATCGCGTGGATTGCAGCCCCCTTGCATGTCAGGGGCTTATATCGGATGCGCGTTGAGATATATGCGGGTGAGACGAGGTGCGAAGGACGGGCAGGGGTTGCGGGACGCGCGTTGCGGGGGAGGGGCGCAGGGTGCGCGGCGTGGGAGTATGGCGCGCAGGACAGGACAACGACTGTGAGCGCTTGGCGCGGCGTTGCGCAAAGCGCCCTGATCGGGTTGATAGCATGTCAAGGGAGAGGATCCGTACGGGAAAGGAATCTGCCGCCATGCTTGCCGAGGTTGTCGTCCATGGGTTCGCGTTCGTCATGAGAATAGCGTTTTTCCTGATGGGAGTGCTTTCGTTGCTTTGGGGCGCGCGACGGTCCTCCAGGGCGTCCGTGTCGGTGCCCCTTGCTCTTGCGGCATCGCTTTGCTTGATGCTGTCGTCGATCGCCGCTCGTGAAGGAGGGGACGCATTCGTTCTTGCGGGCACGTTCGTCCTGATCGCCGTTGCCGCTTTCGCCGCGCAGCGGGCGTGCGTCTTAGGCGGGTTCGATGCGCGCATCGCCGCTTCGGCGGCCTTGCTTCTGACGGTGGGGATGGTCGTGGCGTGCGACATCTCCGATTTCGGAGGGGGCGCCTCCCCTGAGAAGTTCGCGTTGACCGTTGCCCTGGGCTTGGTCTTGGCGGCCCTTCTCGCCCGCGTGGTTGCGCGCTGGGGTGTCGGGTGGCTGGCGGCGGCGTACAGACCGCTTATGGTTGTCGCCCTCGTGCTGTTCGCTCTTCCTTTCGCGCCGCTGATTGGCGTGTCGATTGGCGGTGCGCGGAACTGGGTTGGGCTGGGGTCCCCGCTGTTTCAGCCGAGCGAGTTCGGAAAGGTGGTGCTCGCGCTTGGCCTCGCGGGATTCTGCGCGGCGAACAGAACCCGGCTGGGGGAGCGCAATCGCCGAGCCGTCGTGCCGCTGCTGGCCGTTTTGGCGGCGTCTTTGCTCAGTGTTGCGGCCCAAAAGGATCTCGGTGCTGCGCTCGTCCTGTTCGCGATGGCGGGGCTGGTTGTGTGTACGTCGGCGGGAAGGCATCGGGTTGGGTACGCGCTGGCGTTTGCGGGCGCGTTTGCCTCGCTCGCGCTTGCCAGCCTCGCGTTTCCTCATGTGCAGGATCGCGTGGCGCTTTGGCTTGATCCGACGGCCGATCCTTTGCGGGAAGGGTATCAGTTCGCGTCGGCCATGGCCGCCATCGCAAACGGTGGGTTGCTCGGCACGGGGCTTGGTTTCGGTTGGAAATTCGCGAGCGTTCCGGTGGCGCAGTCCGACTATGTTTTGTGCGCGGTTGTCGAGGAGCTGGGGTTGGTCGGGTTCGCCGTGGTCGCGCTTGCGTACACGTCGATCGCCCGTTGGGCGGCGCGGCTGGGCGGCGCGTTCGAAAGGGGGACATTCGAGCGCGCCGCTGCGACGGCCCTGGGCGGCCTTGTGGTTGTCGGGGCGTTCGTGAACATGGCAGGCGTGCTCAACCTCATACCCATGACGGGGGTGGTGCTTCCGTTTGTTTCGAGCGGCGGGTCGGCCATGCTTGCCTCTGTCGCCTCGCTGGGAATTTTGACGGCTGTCGCCTCCAGGGCGAAAGCGGCGCCTGGCGCGATGCTGACGAAGGCCCCGGCATGTCCGGTGAGCCTTGCTGCGGCCCTGCCGTTTGCGCTCGTCGTTTCGTTCGCGTTCGGTTGCGTCGTGCAGGTGGGGGACGGGGGTTTGCGCGTAGCGGGCGAAACGGCGCGCGCCGTGGTTCGCGGGTCCATTGTCACCGTCGACGGCGTCGTTTTGGCCGAAGGGGGCATGCGGGCCGACGACCAGGATCGGCTCTATCCCGAAAAGGAGCTGGCATCCCATGTGGTAGGCGCGATCGACGGTTATCCCGGCTTCGAGCATGCGTCTGCCCGCTTCGAGACGCTGCTGTCGGGCGCGGACTGCTACGGGGCGCTCGAGCCGGCGGCGGAGCTGCTGGCTCTCGCGTACCGAGGGAGCGACGTGACGCTCACCATCGACTCCGACATCCAGAGGGCTGCCGAGGACGCGTTGGCGGAAAGCCCGGGGGCGCTGTTGGCGATGGATGCCGAAACGGGCCGCATCGCTGCGCTCGCGTCTTCGGATCCGCTTGACCTTTCGGAGGGGGTGGATGCGGGCGGGTCGTTTTTGAACCGTGCCACCCAGTCGCTCGTGGCGCCAGGCTCGACGTTCGAGCTCGTGTCTTTGGCGGGCGCTCCGGACCGGGGGCTTGTTGACGAAGCGGGCTGTGCGTCGGCGGCTCGGCTCGGCTCGGGCGCGCGTCGCGCGCAGACGGGGTCGCTGCTCGGATCGCCCGACCTTCGGGACGCTGCGGAGGCTTTTGGGTTCGACAAAGACGTTCCGTGCGATCTGCCCTTGGCCTCATCGACGGTGGGAAGCGGGGGCGAAACCCTCTCCGCAACGGCGCTTGCGTCGGACCGTTTGGGTACAAAAGACGGTCCGAGCGCAACGTTGCTTCAAATGGCCCTGGTCATGGCGGGTATCGCCAACGAGGGAACAGTCATGCGGCCGCAGATCGACCAAGAGGCCGAACCGGCCCCGCTTTTCCAGGCCATGAGCGCAGAGGCGGCCCAGCAAGCGCTCTGCGCGCTCTCTTCGGACAACGGGGCAGAAAGCGGGGCCGCGCAGGGCTCGTATCCGCTGCGCGGGAGGGCGAGCGCTGCGAATCGGTCGGAGGGCAGGGATGTCTCGTGGTATGTTGGCGCGCTGTCGTGCGATGACGGGCGTGAGATGATTGTCGCCTGCATTGTCGAGGAAAAGAGCGCCAACGGGTCTTCGGCGACGCCGAAGGCGCTTGAGCTTGCCGAGGCGTTGCGCGGGGACCCCGTTGCGCAAAGGTAGGTTTCGCAGGGTTTACCATTGGTTTCGGAAGGCGGAACGAATGCGAAGGAGGAATCATGCTCGACCAAACAAGACGCACCGCGTTTCCGCTGAGGGTGGTTCGCAGGTACTTGGAGGCGCGGCCTTTGAGCCGAGGCGACCTTGAAGCGGCGCTGGTCCCGGTCGCCCGCGTGGAGCTTGACAAGTCGAAGCCGGCCAATTGCTGGACGGTTCTTCTGCCCGTTTGGCGGGATGCCCCGGGCGCGGCGCAGGATTTGGAGCGCGTGGCCAACGAGGCTTTCGACATCCTTGTGGGGTTGGGTATCTGGATGGGCGACAGACGGTTGGTCGTCGCGAAGCGCGACGCCTCGGTGGGGGTGGGATGCGTTCGCGTCAAGGCCGAGCTGCTGCCGGATGCCGACGTGCCGTTGCGCTGCGAGGCGGCGTTCGAACGGGGATGGGGCGTGGTTCTGGGCACATGCCGAGCTTACGCGCCGCTCGTGCTCGAGGTTGATTGGAGCGACCTCCCGGTGACCGTTGCCGATCATGCGACGGTGGGCCGCGTGCCGGGGTCAGGCCGCATCTGGTGCCCATCGGATGTGGTGGGAAGGGACCACGGTGAGTTCTTCCATTGCGAGGGCAGCTGGTTTTTCCGCGACTTCGATTCGACCAACGGCTCGCGCGTGGACGGCCGTCCCGTTCGGGATGCCTCCATGCCGCTGACCGTTGGCTCGACCGTTCTCCTTGCGGAAAGCGCCAGAATAATCGTTCGAGAGATGTAAGGAGGCTCATTATGCCCAACCCTGTCTTTCTGTCAAAGCTTAAATCGCTCTTCGGCGGTGCTGAGGGGCAAGATTGCATCGAGCAAGCTACCATCGCCCTGCAGCCGGACGACGTAGACGCCGCCGTCACCGAGGCTATACGGCGTCACGGCCGCGTTGTGGGCGGCGTGGTGGACGTGCCTCTCTCGTACGAGGTGTTCGTGTCTCCGGAGGACTACGACGATTACTTCGGCCTGCGCAAGGATATGTTGCGTCGCCACCTTGCCGACGTTGTTCGTCGTTATGCCGAGGACGTGGGAGGCATGCTCGAAGGCGAGCCGAGCTTCTCGTTTCAGGTGGACGGCTCGCTTGAAGGGGAATGCCGCGTGAAGTGCTCCTATCGCAACGTGGCGCGCGATTACGGCACGACGCCGGTGTATCGCGTGGATCCTGGCGAGCATCTGACGCCGCGCCCCCGTTTCGAGGCCGACGGGGTTGACGATGCCGATGGAGGCGCTTGCGAAGAGGCCCCATCGACGGGCGGCGCGTCCGATGTCGTGGGCGGTTCGGGCGGCGACGGGGAGTCCGCCCCGCTCGAACCGCTGCCCGCCTCCATCAGGTTGGGCGAGATCGTGCATGAGCTGGAGCCCGGCATCGTGGTTGGCGTTTTGGGGGGGAGGGCGCGTGCCCCCCCCCCCGACTTGGGGATGGGTACAGGAGAGAAAAAAAGTGCGCGCAAAA
>NZ_CBDTNW010000087.1:0-19334 GCF_965361815.1 Rubneribacter sp. | reverse complement strand
GGGAATACCCAGACGGTGTTGGGTGGGGAGCGGGAAGGGCTCCTGTGCCACTGGTGGCGTGTGGCCACCAACAAGCACCACACTTCCGACGAGCTGCGCGTGAAGCTCGCGCCGCTTTTGGCCTCGGAGGGCATTGAGACGAGCGACCTTGCGGGCGTGGCGCTGGCCTCCGTGGTGCCCCAGCTCACCGAGGCGTGGCGGACGGCGGCGGTGCGCATGACCGGGCGCGAGGCGCTCGTATGTTCAGCCGAGACGGCGGGTGCGCTCTTCGCGACCGGCTATCCGAACCCTCGCGAGATAGGTGCCGACCGCGTGGCTGACGCTGTGGCCGCCAAGGCGCTCTACGGCGCGCCCGTGGTGGTGGTTGATTTCGGCACGGCCACGAACATAGAGGTCATCGACGCCGAAGGGCGGTTCGCGGGCGGCGTCATCGCGCCGGGAGTGGAGACGTCGGCTCAGGCGCTGTTTTCGCGGGCCACGAAGCTGGGGGCCATCGATCTGGTGGATCCGCATACCGCCATCGGCAGCAACACCGAGCAAGCTATCCAGGCGGGCATCGTGTACGGCGAGGCCGACCGCGTGGACGGGCTGGTGCGGCGCATCTTCGACCAGCTGGGCTACCGCGCGCCGGTGGTGGCCACGGGCGGCCTGGCGCCGCGCGTGGCGGCGCAGTCGCGCACCATCACCGCCACGAACCCCGAGCTTACCCTTGAGGGCCTGCGCCTTGTGTACGAGGCCGCAGAGGGCCGTGAAGGCCGGTCGGAAGAGGCGACGACGTGACGGAGGCGAAGGGCGCTGCGTTTGACGGCGTGTCGTTTCGCGGGACGTTTCGCGATTATCAGCAGACTGTGCTCAACCGGGTGGGGGACCATCTGGCCGACGGGCGGATCCATATCGTCGCGGCGCCTGGCAGCGGAAAGACGGTGCTCGGGCTTGAGCTCGTCCGGCGTCTGGGACAGCCGGCCATCGTGCTGTCGCCGTCGGTGACCATCCGCCAGCAGTGGGGCGATCGCTTTGAGGAGCGCTTCCTTCCCGCAGGACGATCCCTTGACGAGTTCGTGTCGTTCGACCTCGAGTCGTTCCGGCCCATCACATCGGTCACCTACCAGGCCCTCCATGCTGCCTCGACGCGCGCTGTGGACGTTGAGGCGCGCGACCTTGCCGACGAGGACGATGCGGACGACGGCGCCAGCGCAGCCGCCGACGTCGCCTCGGATGCCGTGGAGCGGCACGATTTCGCCGATTTCGACCTGGTGGCCGCTGCGAAGGATGCCGGCGTGCGCGTTGTGTGCCTTGACGAGGCCCATCATCTGCGCAGCGAGTGGCATCGGGCCCTCAAGGCGTTCATCAAGGCCCTTGGATCGGTGACCGTCATAGCGCTCACCGCCACGCCCCCCTACGATTCCACGGCGGCCGAATGGGCGCGTTACGAATCGCTGTGCGGCCCCGTTGACGAGGAGATATTCGTACCGGAGCTTGTCGCGAAGGGGACGTTGTGCCCGCATCAGGACTACGTCCGCTTCACGCTGCCCACAACGTCTGAGCGCCAAGCGGCAAACGAGTACCGCCGCCGCGTCGACCGGTGCTGCGACGAAGTGCTTGAATCGCGCATAGTGAGCCGCGCCCTTGAGGCGTCGGGCTTGGTGGCGTCTTATCGCGACCACCTCGATGTCATCTTGAAGAACGAGCGCCCCTTCGCCACGCTTGTGCGCGCGGCGAAGCAAGACGGCATGGCCGTGCCCTCCGGGTTGCTGAGGCTCACGCGCCGCAAGGGGACGAGGGCCGCGCCCGTTGGCCGACGGCGCTGCGCACGCGATCTCGAAGAGGCGTTCCAGTTTCTGATAGACGAACCGGAGCTGTTCACGCCTGAGGTCAGCGCCGAATTGAAAGGCCTGGTCGCGCGGTACGGGCTGCTTGAGCGCGGTCGGGTTCGCCTGCGGGCCGACCGCAGGCTCTCGCGCATGCTCGTGTCCTCGATGGGAAAGCTGCACGGATTAGCCGAGGTGGCCGCGCTCGAAGCCTCGGTGCTCGGCGACGACCTGCGCATGCTCGTTCTCACCGACTACATCAAAAAGGACCTCGTCGGCGTTATCGGCACGGAGCTTCCCCTCTCCTCCATGGGGGCCGTGCCCGCGTTCGAGGCCATCCGCCGCACGGTGGGCGAGGGCGTGTCCCTCGGCCTGCTCACCGGTTCGCTCGTCATCGTGCCGAACGGCGCGGCGGAAGGAGTTGGGCGCATCGCGCATGAGCGGGGAGTCGCTTGCTCGTTCGATCCGCTGCCGCATGCAAGGTTCTGCGTGGTTTCGTTCGAGGGATCGAACAAGGGCAAGGTCGCCGTCATGACCGAAGCGTTTCGGCAGGGCCTTGTGAACGTTTTGGTGGGCACGAAGTCGCTGCTGGGCGAGGGGTGGGACTCCCCGTGCATCAACGCGCTCGTGCTGGCCACGTTCGTAGGCAGCTTCATGCTGTCCAACCAGATGCGCGGGCGCGCCATCCGGGTGGATGGGGATCGACCGGGCAAGACCGCCAACATCTGGCACCTCGTGTGCGTGGAGCCGCTGCTCGGCGAAGACGCCCCTTGGATCCA
This sequence comes from Rubneribacter sp., assembly GCF_965361815.1. NCBI lineage: Bacteria > Bacillati > Actinomycetota > Coriobacteriia > Eggerthellales > Eggerthellaceae > Rubneribacter > Rubneribacter sp. Next base: position 16,747 of record NZ_CBDTNW010000087.1, on the reverse strand, counting down.
GAGGCTCTTCTACTCCGGCCTCGAGCGGTCGCGGGAGCTTGAGGGCGCCGATTGGGAGACGCTCGTGCGCCGGTTCGACTGCTTCATGGGCCCTGCGTACCGTCGCCGCGTCATCGAGAGCGGCGTGGAGCGCCTCGACATCGTGGAACCGCCCTTCGACGAAGACGGCATTGCGCGCATCAACCGCCAGATGGAGGAGCTTGCGCGCGACCGGGAGGCCATGGCGCGCTCCTGGGAGGGGGCGCTGCCGAACGCGGCCGCCGTGTGCGTTGAGTCGCAGGGCCAGGTGGCGCCGGCGCGACCTGCGCTCTCGTTCAGGCTCCTGAACATGCTGCCGTTGGCGCTTCTGGGGTGCGTCGAAGGAGCGCTGGCTTGGGCGGTGGCGGGAGGCGTCCGGGCGCTGCGGCTTTCCGGCGCCGAGTTGCCGGGGGCGGCGCTGGCTGCGCTGGCGGCGGCGCTTTTCGCAGGAGCCGTGCTCCTGGTGCGCGGGGCGGTGCGCCTCGCTCGCAGGATGAGCCCGCGCAAAAACGTGCAGACCGCAGCCGAAGCCGTGCTCGAAGCGCTGTACGCCGTCGGCTTGGTGACAACCCCCGGCGCGAAGGTGCGCGTGTCGGCCGACCCGCTGTCGGTTGCGATAACGTTTCGCTTGCGCAACGCCGCCGTTCGCGAGCAGGAGGTGTTCGCCCAGGCTGTTTCCGAACTGCTCGCGCCTATCGACAATCCCAAATACGTGCTGGTCAGACGTGTTGGTCCTCTGAAAGACTGCCGCACCAGTTACGCGTGCCCAAGCGTGTTCGCGCAAAGCAAGGATTATGCCGAAAAGCTGCGTCGCGCCCTCTCGCGCAGACAGGGCGCGTTCGATCTGGTGTACACTTACACGCCCGAAGGCCGCTCGGTGCTGTGGGAGTGCTGCTGCAAGTCGTTCGCTAACCGCAATCAGGCGCTGGCCCGCAGGCGCGTGCTTGCGGAGTGAGCCGCGCCCTTGGGCTTCCGGCCGTGCGGCTTTCTTGCGCTCTTGGGGGATTGCCGCCCGCCCGGGCGGACGCGGCGGGTAGAATGAGGTGGCCATAAGGCGACCGGACCCAAGGAACCGACGAATCGAGGAACAGGGGGCTTGACGTGTTGAGCGACATTGAAATTGCCCAAGCCACGAAGCCGGAGCACATCAGCGCCATCGCCGACAAGGCGGGCGTGCCCCAGGAGTACCTGGAGATGTACGGCACCAACAAGGCGAAGGTGGACTACAACCTGCTCAAGGACGTTGACCACGCGCCGGGCAAGCTCGTCTTGGTGACGGCCATCAACCCCACGCCGGCAGGCGAGGGCAAGACCACCACCACGGTGGGCTTGGCCGACGCGCTGGCGCGCCAGGGCGAGAACGTGGTGGTGGCGCTGCGCGAGCCGTCGCTCGGCCCCGTGTTCGGCATCAAGGGCGGCGCGGCTGGAGGCGGATACGCCCAGGTGGTTCCCATGGAGGACATCAACCTGCACTTCACGGGCGACTTCCACGCCATCGGCGCGGCCAACAACCTGCTGGCGGCGCTTTTGGACGCGCACATCCACAACGGCAACGAACTGGGCATCGACGTGCGCAAGATCACCTGGAAGCGCGTGGTGGACATGAACGACCGCCAACTGCGCAGCATCGTGGACGGCCTGGGCGGCAAGGCCCACGGCGTGCCGCGCGAGGACGGGTTCGACATCACGGTGGCCTCCGAGGTGATGGCCATCTTCTGCCTGGCAACCTCTATCACCGATTTGAAGGAGCGCCTCGGCCGCATCGTGGTGGGTTACACTTACGACGACAAACCGGTCACGGCGCACGACCTGCACGCCGAAGGCGCGATGACGGCGCTTTTGAAGGACGCGCTCAAGCCCAACCTCGTGCAGACGCTCGAAGGCACGCCGGCGTTCGTGCATGGCGGCCCCTTCGCCAACATCGCGCACGGCTGCAACTCCATCATGGCCACGCGCATGGCCCTGGCGCTGGGCGATTACTGCGTGACGGAGGCCGGCTTCGGCGCCGATTTGGGCGCGGAGAAGTTCCTGGACATCAAGTGCCGTCTGGCGGGTCTGCGCCCGGACGCGGTGGTTGTGGTGGCCACGGTGCGCGCTTTGAAGAACCACGGCGGCGTGGCGAAGGCCGATTTGGGCGCGGAGAACCTGGAGGCGTTGGAGGCGGGCCTGCCGAACCTGCTGCAGCACGTGGAGAACATCACGCAGGTGTACAACCTGCCGTGCGTGGTGGCCATCAACCGCTTCCCCACGGACACGGAGGCCGAGTTGGCGCTCGTGGAGCGCAAGTGCCGTGAGCTGGGCGTGAACGTGGCGCTTTCCGAGGTGTGGGCGAAGGGCGGAGAGGGCGGCTTGGCGCTGGCCGACGAGGTGGTGCGCCTGTGCCAGGAGGGCGATGCCGAGGGCCGCAGCGCGGACACGTTCGAGTTCGCCTACGGCGACGACCTTACGCTTGCCGAGAAGATAGAGGCCATCGCCAAGCGCGTGTACCGTGCCGACGGCGTGGTGTTCGAGCCGGCGGCGAAGAAGGAGCTTGCGCAGCTGGAAGAGCTGGGCTTTGGCGGCATGCCCGTGTGCATGGCCAAGACGCAGTACTCCTTCAGCGACAACGCCGCTTTGCTGGGCGCGCCGCGTGGTTTCACCGTGACGGTGCGCCAGGTGAAGGTGTCGGCCGGCGCCGGCTTCGTGGTGGCGCTCACCGGCTCCATCATGACCATGCCCGGCCTGGGCAAGGCCCCTGCCGCCTTCAAGATAGACGTGGACGAGAACGGCAAGATCTCCGGGTTGTTCTAATATGCGTTCCGCCGTTGCTGACGCGGCGGCGGACGAACTGACGCTGCGGGGCGCCGATGCGCCCCGCCTTGGCGTTCCAAGCCCTCGTCGCGCGCCCCAGTGCGCGTTCTTGGTCTTTCGCGCCAATGCAGGTCACCTCGGCACCCGCAGGTCACCTCAGCACCCTCGCTGACGTTACAAACAACCTGCGAGTTTCGACAAGGCAATACTCCCATCAGGCCATCCTGCGCTTTGCAATTTTTGTTCGCTATGCGACTGGCAATCGCGCCGGTTGCGTGGTTGCAGGCCTATTGCATAAAACTTCCGGATTCCTTACCGCTGAGAGGCTTGATGCCTGACTGGGGTTGAATGCCGTGGCGAGTGGCAGCGAGTGACAGAGAACAGGCTTCTTTCTTTCGCAACAGCTTGTTGCTTGCGCGGCGTTTCCCGTTCGGTTGATAATGCGCAGCAAGGCACGGTGCCCACCGTACCCCGCCTTCGAAAAACCACCGACGAAAGGACGACCCATGCCCATCAAAGACGTGCTTTCCCAGCTGCGCCGTGAGCGCGGGCTTACTCAAGAAGAACTCGCTGGCAAGCTGTTCGTGACGCGGCAGGCGGTGTCACGGTGGGAGACGGGCGAAACGACGCCCGGCATCGACATGACGAAGCTCATCGCGCTGGCGCTGGACGTGCCCGTTACCGCGCTGCTGGAAATGCCCGAGCATTACTGCCAAAGCTGCGGCATGATGTTCACTGCGTCCGATCAATTCGCGCGCGAGGCGGACGGCTCCGTGACCGAGGAGTTTTGCCGCTGGTGCTACGACGCGGGCGCCTACACCTACGAGACCAGCATGGACGCCATGATAGAGGAATGCGCGCCGCGCATGGCGGAGGCGATGGGCTGGACAAACGACGAAGCGGTGTCGCTCATGGGTGCTGTGCTGCCTAGCCTGAAACGTTGGCGTGGGGAGGAGTGCTAACACGCATTCCTTCTGGGAGCCCTCAGAGTAAATGACAAATGACAGAGGACGGGGATAGCGTCATATTCGGGATACGCCTCAAATATGACGTTATCCCCGTCCTCTGTCGCTCTGTTTGTCATAAGATTTCATAAGACTGTGAACAGGATAAATGCGCGATTAGAGAAAAATATCTACCGTAATTAGAAGCATGAGATTATTGGGTTGGTCCTCGCGCTAATACGATTGACTACGGTATACTGGCTTGAGGGCAAAGATTGCGTACTATCTCGTCGAATCAAGGGAGCGTGTCTTATGGGTAGTGTCGACGAAGTACTTCGTGCGCTTAGTATCGAGATTATTCCTTTGGGAGACAGAAACATTACAGTGCTTTCTGTTTTCATTTTTCTTGCGTTGCTTGTGGCGATTGTAGCATTTTGCGTGCTTGCATATCGAACGTACCACGAGTATCTAAAAAATGCGTTCTATGAAACATACGAAATTAAACTCGATAATGCGGTGCGTGTTTCGCGAAGAACCGATGATGGGGCGAGTCGATTTGTTCTCGTATATCCTCGCTGGAGGTACCCAAACAAAGACGGAAGTCGCGATAGGCGGAGAAAGACCAATAACATTCTGGTTGGTAAAAGCATTCTAGAGGTTGGTCGATTTCGTGTTGCGAGCACCAGCCCTGTCCAGATCATCTGGCTTGCAAATGCGTTGAGAAAAAGAGGCGTGTCGGTAGAGCGTAATTCGCTCGAAGCCAAGAAATATGCCCGTGCGGTAAGGATGCGGCAGACGATGTTCAGCTATCAAACGATAGAGTCCATCATAAGTAATTATGCCGAAAGCGGAAACTATGCGGGGTTCGAAGAATACTGCGCGCAATTGTATCGAGCCCAAGGCTATAAAGCGGTGGTAACGTCACGAACGGGGGATGGAGGCTTCGACATAATTCTGTATGAGGGAACGGTTTTGTCGGCATTGGTGGAATGCAAGTGTTTTAGCCAATCGCACAAAGTTGGTCGGCCTCATCTTCAAAAACTTTATGGCGCTAATGTGGCATATCGGGCAAAGAAGCTCATTTTTATTACAACGAGCGATTTTAGTGCAGAAGCAAAGGAGTATGCACGGAGCCCTGGCGTGAATATGGAGTTAGTAAACGGCGCTAAACTCCTTGAGATGGCTGGTAAAGCCGCTTCGACAAGGGAAGCCGCCTCCTTAGTGATGCTCGACGATTGGAAATTGACAAGGGAAGATCTCATTGGGCGCTATCCACCTGATTATCTTCCTCCGAACATAAACATGGGCTGATCGGGCAGAGTTAGGGGCTTATCATGAAAAAACTTCTCCCGAATTTTATTGGGCTTGGTTGTTTGTTGGTTCTCATTGGTGGGCTGGGATTTGCGCTTGTTGCTTCGACTGATATCGAGACAACCGAGCCTTTTTCTGAGAATAGGGTCGATATTGCGGAATCGGAGTACGTTTTACCTGACAGTAATACGAGGTATTACACACGGGAGGAACTTGAGACTCTGTCGGTATGGGAACTTTATGTTGCCCACAATGAGATATATGCACGTCATGGGCGCGGTTTTAATCGTGAAGATCTGGCTGCGCATTTTGCATCATGTAGCTGGTACAACCAGTTGTATACGCCGGAGGAGTACGACGCGCTTCCTTCGCAACTTAATGAATTCGAGCGTTCAAATGCCGATTTGATGTTGGAGATAAGGCATGAAAGAAACGACGAATATCTATAAGTGTGGTGCTTTTGGTGAGGAAAGAGCAGTGTTACGCATCCAATGAGGGAAACGGTACAACGTATATAGCGCTTTCGATCAGTTGTTTTTACGTGCTAGTCAAACATCCTGGCATTTTACTTCCGTTATCCATCGAAACTAAGGGCGCAGGCAGGTGATAGGAATCACCAGGATGCCATCATTGCGTTGATAAGCGTAGCCTCCTGGGGTGAGGACGGCGCAAAACGATGGTGCTCCCATAATACTGGGGTCTATCTTGCCGACGAGTTTTTTGAGGTTTTCTGCAGCCTCATCTATAAGTTTAGAACTCATTTTTACTTCAAGAAGCGCGTAGCGGCCATCGTCAAGCACGATGACACAATCAGCTTCAAGACCGGTGTTGTCGCGATAGTGAAGGATTCTGCCGTTGAGAGGTTCGACGTATACGCGCAGATCGCGCACGCAGAGGTTCTCGAAAAGCAGACCGTAGGCAGAGAGGTCGCGCAAGAGAAGTTGCGGACTCGCACCAAGAGCTGCTGCCGCAATGGATGGATCGGTAAAGAAGCGCGCGGGCGTAGTGGTGATGCGCGATTTGGCATGGAGAGACGGTGCCCATGCCGGCACATCTTCAATGACGTAGAGATTGCGAAGTGCTCCGATGTAGGAGTTAATGGTTTCTCTCGACATATCGTTGCCGTGAGCCCTCAAATTGTTGCGTACGGTACTCATGTCGGCTTGGGTTGCCGAGCAGCGGGCGTATGCCTGCATGATAATGCGTGCGTACTGAGGGTTTCGCTTCACGCCATCCACACGCGAGACATCCTCCTCGGCAATAGCTGATAGGTAGTCGCGCGACATGGCAAGAGCAGCACGCTCGTTGGAAATGGTGACTGCGCGGGGCCAACCACCTCGGCATACCGCGTAAGACAGGCTTTCTATATCCTGATTTGAGTATCCTTCTACCGAGATGTCGCTTTGTGACGCGTGTCCTACATTGCCGAACAGGTGCTTGAGACTGACTTCGCCTGTAGAATCGCCAGATTCGAAAAGGGACATGGTGCGCATGTCGAGGAAGGAGAAACGTCCTGTGCCTGTGTGGTGTGGGCGGGCTGTCGGTGTGGCCGATCCGGTAAGCATAAATTGCCCTGGTTCGTTGGATCGGTCTACGGCAAAACGTACGGCATCCCAGAGTTGGGGTGCTTCCTGCCATTCATCAATGAGCCGAGGTTTTTGACCTTGCAGAAGAAGGGAAGGCTTTGCATCGGCTATGGCCATATTGTTGGCTCGTTCGTCGGGGTCTTGCAGAAATGCAACGCTTTGTGCGCGCTGCAAAGCTGTAGCTGTCTTTCCGCACCATTTAGGACCACGGATAACAACGGCTCCTGCATACGAGAGCTTTTCAACTAATTCATCATCAACAATGCGAGACAGGTAATCGGCCATAGCCAGCTCCTTGCAACGATTTCAACCTACAGATTGCAACGATTTTAACCTGCACTTTGCAACGATTTCAACCTACAGATTGCAATTTCGCACTAGCACTAACAGGCAGAAAAAAAAATAGGGATGGGAACGTTAACGCGTTTCTGACCTGCGGTTCGTAACCTTTGGTTGCGCGGTTTTCCCATGAAAAAGCACGTGGTGGTTGGTGGATCGCAACCTGTTATTCGAATATATTCCATACGACATCGCGATGATAGGTAAATAGGACAACCGAAAGGTAACCCATGGGTTTCAGAGACAAAAATGGCGATAAGGGATATCTTGTAAATTATGTACAAAACGGGAATTCTTACGGGTATGGTTTTAGACCCAAATATCGATGGACTTATTGCTTAGTTATGAGACAACTGTTTTTCGGCTGCCTTGTCTATTTAGCGCTTATGGTGCTGCATGGTTGCGCGCCAGTGGAAAGCGGCCCTGATTATGCTGTTGCGGAAAAGGGAGGTATGAAGGATCGCGCAGGGGGAATGGCAAGTGTTGTGTTGACTGGCCGCGGGACGATTCTCGAGGCCGATCCGCACGCTCTGCAAGCGCTTGTCCTGATGCGCGATTCGGGGGAGGAAGGCGAGCAAGAAATGCTTTTTGACTTTTCGGGTCATACTGAGTTTCTTCCCGTGGAACTTGACGAGTGTCGTCCTGGGGATGAAGTGGAGGTCACCTACTTCAAGGTGAAGCGGGCTTCCGGTGGTCTTGCGGGCGAGTCTCTGACGGTTGTGCGTTCGGTTTCGGTTTCCGAATAATCCTCTCGAACTACTCTTTCGCAGATATTTGCAACGTCTTTGCTCGGTGGCTTGTTCGCCCTGGTAGGTTGAATTTCAAAATGCAACAGCGTTGCGCTTAGTCTTGCGGACGAACTCCACAGGCCCCTGCGAAGGTAGCCTTTTGAGCTGTCTAGTAGGGGCCTTTTCTTGCTTAGAGCGGGCTTTCTTTTTGCGTCACTCTACAGAGGACGAGGATGTCAGGATGCATCTTTATCGCCGAGTAATTTTAGAGATAAAGTCGCATACCTCATGGGCCGTTATTTTCGGTACGGGAGAACCTCTAAAAGCCTTTTTGTCGTAGCTCACAAGAGCATCTACTTGATTGAGTTCGGCGCACGCTCGAACAATCGCATCTTCGTAATCCGGCTCATCGGAAACAAGCGCCGCCCTCACAACACGCGCATCCGTTGGCGCAAGAGGGAATACGTCCACAATGTTCGCAATGGCTTGACGTGCCTCTTTTTCGGAAAAGTCACAATGATGGGCGAGCGTGTAATAGGCCTCGTTCAGGGATGACGCGCACGCCAAAATATCCGCATCGCTCATAATGAGATTGCGCACTGCGCAACTCACTTCCTCATGTTTGTTCGAACCGACAAAACACCAGTACACGAGTGCATTTACATCAAAGAGGATAGTCGCCATGGATGCGCCCATCCTTTCGTGCTGCACTCACCATGTCCTCAGCGGTTGCACCCAAAGGCCACGTTTTTCCTCTCGACAATTCAGCATTACTCTGCTCGGCCTTCTCCAAGCGTTCAAGCCTGCGCGCCTGATCATCTCGCTTAAAATAAACGACCACCACATTCTCGCGCGGACTATCAAGTTCAACCGGCTCCGACGCGGACACACCCAGTCGTTCTCGCAGCCCCTTGGGAATGGCAATAGATTCAGAGTTGCCTGTTTTTGTTAATGTGGAAGTATACATTGCACCCTCCTCACATTCTTGTCATTACCTGTCATTACGGTACCGAGACGCAAGAAAAAAGTCAATGGGAAGAAACACGTATCGGATAACAAGGGAGCAACATAGCAAGGGGGCAACGCCGCGCAAAGGGGTGCAAAACGGCTCGTCTCAATCTGTGTCAAACTTGCGCCAAATCTCTCATCGCATAGAAGACATACGCCCTATTTTTTCTTGTCCCCGCCCTCTGTCATCAATTCTGCTGTTGGTGGCGCTGCTGGCGATCAGCCGCGCGTCGAGGGTTCGTGCAGGTTTCGTTGTCCGGCGGGTGCGGCGTGTGCGGCATAGCGTATCATGCGAACAATACATGTGCTGCAACGTGGATTCGATGGGAGGCAACCGGTGGACACGACGTTTATCGACGAATTGGCAAGTGCCGCGCCCACGCCGGGCGGCGGCGGGGCGAGCGCCTACGTGGGCGCGCTTGCGTCGGCCCTTGCTTCCATGGTGGGCAACCTGACCGTGGGGAAGAAAGCGTACGCCCAGGTGGAAGCCGAGGTGTACGTGACATTGGAGAAGCTGGCCGACGTACGCGAGCGTCTGCTTGAGCTGGTAGACGAGGACGCGCGCGCGTTTTCGCCCTTGGCGGCGGCGTATCGTATGCCCAAGGCAACGCCCGAGGAACAGGCGGCCAAAAACGAGGCGCTGCAGGCGGCGCTCGTGGGCGCGTGCGACGTGCCGCTCGAAATCATGGAGCGCGTGTCTGACGTGGTGGAACTCACGGATTTCCTGGCCCACAACGGCAGCAAGATGGCGCTTTCCGACGCCGGTGTGGCGGCGGCGTTCGCGCGTGCGGCGGCGGATGGGGCCAGCCTCAACATCTTTATCAACGCCGCTTCCATGGATGATAGGGAGCAGGCTCAGCGTTACCGCGACCGGGCAAACGCCGTGGCCAATTCTGTCCGCGCGCGCTGCGATGACTTGTTCCAGCACGTCAAGCAGGCGGTTTCGTAGCACCTATCCGAAGCAATCCGGAACCGTTTGAAGCCATCCAAAACCATCCAAAACCGTCCACGACCATCCGACGAATATCTCCAAGAGAAGGAGCCAACTACATGGCCGTTCTGCTGAAAGGAAAGCCGGTCACCGAGCGCATGGCGCAGGAACTTGCCCCGCGCATTGAAACGCTGCGCGCGGCGGGGGTAGAGCCGACGCTCGCTATCGTGCGTATGGGGGAGCGCCCCGATGATCTGTCGTACGAACGCACGGCAATCAAGCGTGCGGAAAGTTTGGGCGTGACCGTCAAGCCGTACGTGCTGGACGAGTTCGCCCCTCAGGAGGCGCTGCACGCCACGCTCCAGTCCGTCAACCTAGATGCGGGCGTGCACGGCTGCCTCATGTTCCGTCCGCTTCCGAGCTTCATCGACGAAAAAGCCATGTGCAACGCGCTTTCCCCCGACAAGGATGTGGACGGCATTTCGCTCGCCTCGCTTGCGGCGGTGTTCACGGATGCGAGCGAGGGGTTCCCGCCTTGCACGGCGGCGGCGTGCGTGCGCATGCTCGACCATTACGAAGTGCCGTTGGCGGGCAAGCACGTGGTGGTGGTGGGCCGCAGCTTGGTGGTGGGCAAGCCGGTGTCCATGATGCTGCTGCGACGCAACGCCAGCGTGACCATCTGCCACTCCAAGACCGAGCACTTGGAGAAGATCTGCCGCTCGGCTGACATCGTCATCTGCGCCACGGGGCGCGCCCGCGCGTTCGGCGCGGAGTGCTTCAGCCCCGGTCAGACGGTGCTTGATGTGGGCATCAACTTCGACACGCACGGAAACCTGTGCGGTGACGTCAACTTTGACGAGGTGGAGCCTGTCGTGGGTGCCATCACGCCGGTGCCCGGCGGCATCGGCACCGTGACCACGTCCATGACCATGGCGCACACGGTTGCCGCGGCGCAGGCCGCTGCGGAGGCGATGCGCCGATGACGATGGTGGAGGTGGACGAGGCGCGCTGCATCGGCTGCGGCAGATGCGCCGACGACTGCATAGCCGACGACCTGCGCATCGAAGGCGGCGTGGCGCAGGTGCTGGGCCGCTGCTTGCTGTGCGGCCACTGCGTTGCCGTGTGCCCGACGGGCGCGGTGTCCATTCCGGGCTACGACATGGACGACGTGGAGCCCGCCGCCCAGTTGAGCGAGTTCGTGGCGCCGAAGGACCTGCTGCGCGCCATCAAGTCGCGGCGCAGCATCCGCGCGTACCGTCTGCAGCCGGTGGGTCGGGAGGAGCTGGAGCTCGTTTTGCAGGCGGGTCGCTACACCGCCACGGCGAAGAACGCGCAAGCGTGCCGGTTCGTCGCCGTGCAGGAGGGGCTGGACGAGTTCAAGCGGATCGTGTGGGACGGGCTGGCCTGCGCGCTTGGGAGAACCGACGAGGATGCGCGCTGGGCGCAGCCGATGATGCCCCTGCTTACGCGCGAGCGGCGCTCCCCTGTGGACGACTACCTGTTCCGCAACGCTCCGGCGGTGCTGTTCGTGGCGGCCGAGCGCGCCGACGACGCGGGGCTGGCGGCCCAGAACATGGAGCTCATGGCGGCGTCGCTGGGGATGGGCGTGATGTACAACGGCTACTTGTGCCGGGCGTCCGAAAACATCCCCGAGGCGAAGGAGTGGCTGGGGGCGCAGGATCGGCCGCTGCAAATCTGCATGCTGCTGGGGTATCCGGCGCGCACCTACCGACGCACCGCCCCCCGCCGGCCGGGGGATTTCGTGATGAAGTGACACGGGAAGGGCCCTGCGCCGCGTGCGAGCGCAGGGCCCTTCCTCAAAAAGGCGAGGCGCGCTATGCCGCTTCAGGCAGCGCGGCGCTCTCTTCGCCGTCGTTTTCGCCGGTTGCGCCGCCTGTGATCACGCTGATGGCGTTCGCCGCCGCAGCCGCGACGTCCTCGGGCGACGAGTTCTCCAGCACATCAGTGCCTCCCTCCACCGTGCAGCCGGAGCAGCCTTCGTTGCGACCGGCCTCCATGGCGTCGTTGATGGTGCCCGCGTAGATGGTTTCAGAGTTCTTGATGTACTGGCAATCGGGGTTGAAGTGGTACTTCTTGCCGAAGGGGGTCCAGTAGCACAGCCCGTCGTCGGACAGCACGGCGGCGCTGGCCTCGGCTGCGTCGAGGTCCTCCTGGGTGGCGGGGTTGTAGTCGATGCCGCTGCCGATGGCCGCCACCAGCGCCACGCCGGCCACGATGGAGCAGATTTTCTTCGACTTCGCGTCCATGTCCTTGTTCGTCAGCATGAGCAGGATGATGGGCGCGAAGGCGATGACGGCGATGATGACGCCCAGCTGGGTTTGCACCCAGTAAGCCGTCTTGTTCTCCTTGGAGGCGGGCGCTATGTGGTTGGCGCGCTTCCACAACTGAGATCCGATGACGACCAGCACCAGGTCAACCACGATGAACACGATGACCCAGACCACGGGCGAGAGGCCCGGCAGGTAAAGCGTGCCGTTGGACGTGAGGATGGCCAGGATTTCGCAGACGATGCCGACCGCCCACAGAGCGACGGCCCCGATGCGGAACGGCAGCGCGTTGCCCGCGCGTTCGGCGTGCATCTCGTCGCGGAGGGCTTTGGTGGCTTCCCCGGTGCCTCCTTGCTTCGGCTTGGAGATTTTCGTGCCGGTTTTGGCGTCAACGAACTGGCGCTCCTTCGGCTTTTTCTCTTTGCGCTCCTCTTCCGGCGCTTTGTCTGCCATGGAATCCACCCTCCTGCTTTGCCCTGCGTGCATCAACTTTTATTTGAACCTCGCTACGCAGGTCGACCTGTCGATAACCTTCGTTATGATACCTGAGTGCCTGTTGAAGGGGCGCAAAAAGCAAGGGGTTCAACAATTGGTTGAACCCCCGCAGGGATGCGCTTGACGAAAAGCGTTTGGCAAGGAGGTTCGGTATGGACGTGCAGCAGCTGGCGGGGCAGTTCGTGAAATCGGTGGCGGACGACCCGTCGCTTCTGAAGCAGTTCGGCGTTGATCCGGCGCAGGCCGTGAAAGATGCCGTCGGAGTGGATTTGAGCGATGAGGACTTGGGCAACGTCGTGTCTGCCGTGGAGCCGTTGCTGGAAGGCAAGGACCTCGACATGGGCAGGATAGCCGAGGTGGCGGGCGACCTTCTGGCCGACGGCGACATCTTGGGCAAGCTGGGCGGGTTGTTCGGGGGCAAGTAGGGCGCCTTGCGCGTTGCGCCCTGCGGCCCCGCGCGCACGCCGCGGCCTTTGCCGCTCCCGCCGCCTCCCGCCGTCCCTCTTGCGGATGTTTCACGTGAAACGCGCTGGAGGGGCGGCGGGAGCGGTATCATACGGAACATGGCAAACGGGCTGACATACCTTCGCAAGACCACCTCGTCCGAGGCGACCAAGCAGCTTGCGTTCACGTTGGCGCCGTACCTGCATCCCGGCGACGTGATTGTGCTGACGGGCGATTTGGGCGCGGGCAAGACGCAGTTCGTGCAGGGCGTGGCCGCCGGGCTGGGCGTGCGCGACCAGGTGACCAGCCCAACGTTCAACATTCTGCTCACGTATCCGGGTGGGTCGTTGCCGCTGTACCACTTCGACTTGTACCGGCTGGACTCCTCCGATCAGCTTGAGGACGTCGGGTATTACGAAACCATAGACGCCGACGGCGCGTCGTTCATCGAATGGGGCGAGAAGTTCCCCGAGGCGCTGCCGTACGGCTATCTGGAGATATGCATTCGCACGGATGACGAGGGGAACCGCACGGTCTGCGCCCACGCGTACGGCGACCGGTCCCGTCAGCTTCTGTTCCTGTGGGCGAAGGACTCGAAGTCGCGCCTGATGAAATCTGCGAGGTAACCTATGTCTCAGCCTGTTTCGCGCTCGGGCGCTTTCGCGCGCGGGCCGTACGTGCTCGCGTTCGACACTGCCAACGAGGTCATAGCCATCGGCGTGGGCGTGCTGCGCCTTGAGGAGCGCGCGGTGGAGTGCGCGGCGTCTGCGGAGGCGGAGGCGCGACGGGCGTCGAACACCCAGCTTCTGCCGCGCATTGACGCGCTGCTGTCCGACCTAGGCGTTTCCCGTGCGGACATCGCGTGCGTGTGCGTGGGGCGCGGGCCGGGGTCGTTCACGGGCGTGCGCATTGCCATGGCCACGGCCAAGGGCGTCGCCTCGGCGTTGGGCGTGGGCTTGGTGGGCGTGTCGTCGCTTGACGCGGTGGCTTGGAACGCGCAGGCCGCGGGTGTGCGCGGGCGGCTGGCCGTGGTAGCCGACGCCATGCGCAAGGAGGTGTACCCGGTCCGCTATCTGCTGGACGAGGCGGGCGTGGGGCGCGTGGAGGCCGACCGCGTGGTGAAGGCCGAGGTCGCCGCCGAGGAGCTGCGGGAAGGCGCTGCGGGGCAGTTGGTGACGGGCGACGCGTTGCGCAAATACGGGGAGCTGTTCGCGCCTTGCGGCGAAGCGCTGGCCGAGGAGCTGTGGACGCCGACGGGCCGCGGGCTTTTGCTGGCGCTTGAGGCCGCGTGGCGGGCGGGAAAGGCCGATCCGTTGGATGCGCGGCGGCATGATCCGGCGCTCGCGCTGCCGGTGTACACGCGCCTGTCCGATGCCGAGGAGAACGAGCGCATCCGCTTGGCGAAAAACGATCCGAAAAACCTGGTGACGGGCGTGCAGGACGTTGGCGTGCGGCGCGATCAGCGTGCAAGCGCGCACGATACCGCCGTTTTGAACGCGCGGCCCGATGCCGAGGGCATCACGTACAAGCCGCTCGATGCCGCGCACGCAGCGGAGGTTGCAGCGCTTGAGGCGCAGGTCATGGGGTCGGATGCGTGGAGCGAGGCGCTTGTGGCCGACGAGCTGCCGCGCGCCGACCGCGTGTGGTGGGCAGCGTACGGGACTCCGGCGGCCTGCCGGCCGACGGAGCCTGCCGACGATGCGGGCGCTGCGGCGGCCTTCGCCGACGTTGCGGACAGCCTGGGGGGCGGAAAGGGTTCGTTTTTGCAGGTTGGTGGCGACGATGCCGCCGCTTCATCCGCTTCGCAGCTTGTGGGCTATGCGGGCGGGTGGATCGTCGATGGCGGGGTGCAGATTCTCAAGGTGGGAGTGCATCCTGCGTGGCGGCGGCGAGGGATCGCGCGCGAGTTGCTGGCGCGGGTGGCGGCCGATGCGCGCGATCTGGGCGCCAGCGCGTGCTCGCTTGAGGTGCGCGCGGGAAACGAGGGAGCGCGGGCGTTTTACGAGTCGCTCGGCTTCCGCTCGCTTGGCGTGCGGCCGCGCTACTACTCCGACGGCGAGGACGCGCTCATCCTGGAGGGGCCGCTGCCGCTTTCCGCGCGGGACGTGGCCGGCATGGCGCTTGTGGTGGACGCGGCCTCCCGCGAGCAGGGACAGTCGGGGATTGCGGGGGCAGGTTCGCCATGCGAATCGGCGCGAGGCGGCACGGATCGCGCTTTGTGCATGGATTCCGAGCCTCGTGCGCTGTCCCCGCAAGGTGAAATCCCAGTTCGCGATTTCCCTGCCGCTGAATCATCGGGCGCAACCCATGCACAAGGCGCGATCCGTGCCGCCTCGGGAGAGAAACCGCGCCAGGGGACGTTCGAAGCGCATTCGCCCGGCGAGGTTTCGCCCCTCGACGCGTCCCGTCCGCTCATCCTCGCCATCGAGTCGTCTTGCGACGAGACGGCCGCCGCCATCGTGGACGGCTCGGGCGCGCTTGTGGCCGATGTGGTGGCCTCGCAGATCGATTTCCACGCGCGTTTCGGCGGCGTGGTGCCGGAGATCGCCAGCCGCAAGCACATCGAGGCTATCTGCGGCGTGTGCGACGAATGCCTGGACACGGCGGCCGCTCGCCTCGGCGTGCCCCGCCTCACATGGGCCAACCTTGACGCCGTGGCTGTCACCTACGCGCCGGGCCTGGTGGGCGCGCTTGTGGTGGGCGTGGCGTTTGCGAAGGGCGCGGCCTGGGCGGCCGAGGTGCCGCTCATCGGCGTCAACCATCTGGAGGGCCATCTGTACGCGAACAAGATTGGCGCGCCGGATTTCTCGCCGCCGGCGGTGGTGTCGCTTGTGTCCGGCGGCAACACCATGCTTGTGCACATGCGCGGCTGGGGCGACTACGAAACGCTCGGCGCCACCATTGACGACGCGGTGGGAGAGGCGTTCGACAAGGTGGCGAAGGCGCTTGGGCTGGGGTATCCCGGCGGTCCCGTCATCTCGCGCGAGGCGGCGCACGGCAACCCGGAGGCCATAGCGTTTCCGCGCGCGATGATGCATTCGGGCGACTTGCGCTTCTCGCTGTCGGGCCTCAAAACCGCAGTGGTCACCTACATCAACAACGAGCGGGCCGCTGGTCGCGTGCTCAGCGTGCCCGACATCTGCGCAAGCTTCCAGCAGGCTGTCGTGGACGTGCAGGTGAAGAAGGCCGAAACGGCGCTGCGCCAGACGGGCGCGCCCGCGTTCTGCCTAGGCGGCGGCGTGGCGGCGAATCCCGTGCTGCGCGACGCGTACCGCGCGCTTTGCGACCGCATGGGCGTGCGCCTTGTGCTGCCGCCTTTGAGCGCCTGCGGCGACAACGCCGGCATGATAGCGCTCGTGGCCCTTGGCCGCTACCGCCAAGCCCGCTTCCTCGCCCTGGACGCCGACGCCCAAGCCCATGCCAACCTGGATGAACCGTACTAGCCTCAAGCCTTGAAACCGAAACGAGGGCCTGCGCTGCCGCAGGCCCTCGTTGTGCAAACGCGTCGATTCGCTCAGCGATCCGTTTGTCGCCGCACCGGTTGCCGCTCCCTATTCCGCAGCAGCCGCACCCTTCGTGTTCGTGCCGATGGTCTTGCGCAGCACGAACAGCGCCGCTATCACCAGCACGGCGCCGATGGCCAGGCAGATGGGCGCGTTGCGCACGAAACCTGCGATGGCGAAGCACACGCATGAGATCGCACCCACGGTGATGACGTAGGGCAGCTGGGTTTTCGCTTGCTCGATGTGTTTCACGTTCGCACCGTCCGATGCCAGGGTGGTGGTGTCGGAGATGGGCGAGCAGTGATCGCCCGCCACCGCGCCCGCCAGGCACGCGGAGATGCCGATGGTCAGCAGCTCGGGCT
>NZ_CBDTNW010000086.1:0-9051 GCF_965361815.1 Rubneribacter sp. | reverse complement strand
GGGCGCGGCCCTCCCTCCCCGAACCCCCCTTGCAAACGGGAAGGCCGCCTCCGCGCGGGGCGCCCGGGGGCGTCTCCTCCGCTTGCGGCGCGGTTGCCCTAAAGCGAGCGCCTCGGCGCGGAATCGCGCTCGATGAACCGGGCGATCTCGGCGACTTCGGGAAATCCCTGATCGGCTATTTCCCGCTCGGCTGCGGGCAGGGCGGCTTCGAACTCCTTCCGCAGCGCGAGGTACTGCTCCCAGCCGAGCGCTTCGGACATTCCCATGCTTTTCGCCGACATTCGGATGTCTTGGGCGGTCACGTCGTCGATGCGGCGGCTTTCGCAAAGCGCCACGCCCATTTCCCGATCAAGGGCGGGATACCAGGTGGTGCAGGTGATGTCGTACAGCGGTGAAAGCTCGCGTGCCGACCAGTCCTCTCTCCAAAGCAGAGAGCGGTTTTTCAGATGGTTGTCGCAGTTGCCTATCAGGTAGTCGAACAAGACGCTGTTGAACAGCATCATCTTGTCGCCGAACGGGTTTTCCGAGGCGCGGCTGATAAGACGCGCGCCGAGGGCCAGGTAGCGTCCGTCGGTCGGCTCGTACTTGAAGTGGGAGGGCAGTCCTGCCGCCTGGCAGAAATCCTCCTGGTGCAGGCGAACCGGCGCCGGAAGCCCGCCAACCATGAAGGGGGCCTTCGGCTCGATGCGGTCGAATCTTCTCACGGCTAGCAACGGTTCGCGGTTGGGCATGGGGATCAATCGCGCCGATGCGACGTCGAATCCGCAGCGACGGGCAACGGCTAGGCAGAATGCCTCGTTGACCGTCTGCAGGGGGAACGTTCCGCTCGATGCTTTCACGATCATGTTCGAAGGGGCGGAACCTTCCGGTACGTGCCAGCCCGACGCGGGGTCGCTCCCGTGGTGGTAGAGCCCTATTTTCGACTGCGCTCCCGAAAGCGATAGTCGTGATGACGTGCTCAAGTCGATTGCGATGCGGGCGGGTTCCTCGGCGAACGAGGCAAGCTCTTCGGACTCCAGGGGTCGGTAGGCCCACGTTCGCTTGGAGGCGTTGCGCTCCAATTCGAACAGGAGGCCGCCTATGGATTCGTTGTTGAGTCTGGCAAGCAGGCCGGCATGGAAGCTCTCGTCGGTGCGGGTGGCACGGGCGAGCGCGCTGCGCAGGCTTCCCTCGGGGAGCAGGCCCTCGAAAAAGGCGGGGGCGGCGCGGTCTGAGAACGGTTCGGCCTGCAAAGGGAGGGAGAGCGAGATCGACGTGGCCGTTGCGCTGCGCAGGTACGTTTCGTCGTATTGGAAAAGCGAGGCGGAAGGGGAGGCGCTCAGCGTTCCGACCGCTTCAAGTTTGCCTGCGAAGTCGCGGAACACGTGCAGGGCGAGCGAGCCGTCGCTTTGCGTGAGGCGAAAGGCGGAAGAGTCGGTCATCATGCGCCCCTGACGGACAGCGCGATGTCGATGCCGAGGTTCGAGGCCAGATCGAGCACGCGTTGGATGCCGACGGTTTTTCGGCCGCGTTCGATCTCGCCTATGAGGCGGGGGCTGCAGTCGGACATGGCCGCCACCTGCTCTTGCGTGTAGCCAAGCTCTTTGCGGCGCAGGCGGATGAATGCGCCGATTTCGGCGGCGTCGAATATCTGCATCGTAGGAGCGGGCGAGAGTTGGTCAGGCATGGAGATTCCGTTTCTTCCCGATACGTAAGATTTTCCTACTTTAACAGAAATCTTCCCGATACGTAAGATCGGACGAGGAATCGCGAGACTCTTGCACAAGGTCTTCACCGAGGTCGGCTTTTGCTTCGGCCCCACCTACCCCCGCCGCTTGCGAGGCCGACGCCGTGGCTGTTCAGGCGCCGCTGCTCTGGGCGGGAGCCGTGCTCATCGGCGGCGCCCTCCCTCCCGACGGCCCCGGTCCGCACTCGCCCGGGCGCGGTCATCCCCCCCCGAAACTCCCCTTGCAAACGGGAAGGCCGCCTCCGCTCGGGGCGCTTCGGCATGCAGCCCGAATTCTGCGCATTGCCTTCAGTCAAGCAAACCAAGTTCTGCGCATCGTGTTTAGCCATGCGATTTAAGTTGTGCGCATCGTGTCCAATCGTGCAAACCAAGTTCTGCGCATCGTGCAAGAGAAGGCAATGCTGAGAATAAAAGCTTACGGCCAGCTTGTGAAATGGAAGAAGCACGGCAATGGCAAAACCGCCCTCCTCGTTGAGGGGGGCGCAGCGTCGGAAAAAGCACGCTTGTCGATGAGTTCGGGCGCAACGAGCACCGCTCGCATCTCGTCATAGACTTTTTCCAAGCTTCCAACGAGGTGCCGCCTCCGACCCGGCTGTCGGGCTCTCGCTTAGCATGGAGCAGACCGCCCTCAAATGCTACCTGGCTGACACGGGCCTGCTTGCCTCGCTTGCCTTCGCTGACAAGCAGGAGACAGACGAAAACGTGCACCGCAGCGTGCTTCGCGGCGACATAGGGATCAACGAGGGCATGCTGACCGAAAACGTTGTCGCGCAGATGCTGCGGGTCAACGGGCACAAGCTCTTTTTCTATTCCCAGTCGGGCAAAAAGAGGGCGAGGCGCGCATGGAGACAGACTTTCTCATCGTGAGGCCCTACTCCGATGCCGCAATGAAGCCACGTGTGTGCCCCGTCGAAGTCAAATCGCCCCGGCAGCACGGCACCGCTTCGCTCGACCGCTTCAAGGAGAGGTTCGGAAAACGCATCGGGAGCCAGTACGTGCTGCATCCCAAGCAGCTCAAAGTTGACAGCGATCGCATGTGCCTGCCTCTGTACATGGGGTTTTGCCTGTAGGGCGCTGCAAGCCGCATGGCCTTTCGCGTTGCTCTGCGGCGTGATGGGGCAGCACGTGGCGCAGTGGCGCGGAACAGGGTGGGCGGGTCGTCGCGCTGTGCGGCATCCCATGCCGCAAATAACTAGTAGTATTGCCATAGATAATCCAAGTAGAAGCGAAAGCGGGGCGCTCGGGAGCTGGCGGCGCACCTCTCAATCCTCGCGTCTTCTCCGCACCGCTTCCCAGCGCCCTGCGCGGGGACTGCCGACCCTCCGCAGGCGTCCCTCGTCCTTCAAGGCCGCTATCGCGCGCTCGACGGTGCGCATCGAGGAGCCTGTTCGCGTTGCCGCCTGGGCAACAGTGGCCTGCGGGCTTTCCTCAAGAAAGTCCAGCACGGCTTCCCGAAGCCGGGCCGATGCGTCTGCCTGCCTGCAGTAAGGGGCCATGACGTCGCGGATGACTTGCAGCATGAACGTGATAAACCGGGTGGAGGCGCCGTCGGCGTTGGACGCGTTCAAAGCGGCGTAGTAGTCGGCCTGCCGCTGGCGAATCATGCTCTCCACCGGCAGCCATGCCAGAATGGGCCGCCACCGGGCGAGCAGCAAGGCGTGCCATAGCCTTCCCGTCCTGCCGTTGCCGTCGGAGAAGGGGTGCACGAACTCGAACTCGTAATGGAACACGCAAGAGGCAATCAGGGGCGGCACCTCGGTGCGTTTCAACCATGCGAACAGCTCGGCCATGACCTCGGGGACGTAGGTGGCCGGCGTGCCTGCGTGAATGAGCGTGCCGCGCTCGTCGTACACGCCGGCGTTGCGCGAACGGAACCGGCCCGCGTCCTTCGCAAGCTCGGCCATCATGGTGCCGTGGGCTCGCAGAAGGTCATCGAGGCTGAGGGGATTCAACTCGTCCAGGAGGTCGTAGGCGCGTTTGGCGTTCTGGACCTCTCTGATGTCGTCGGGCGGCCCGAGCACGCGCCTGCCGTCAAGGACGGCCGTCACCTGCTCCTCGGTGAGCGTGTTTTGCTCGATGGCAAGCGAGGAATGGATGGTTCGTATGCGCAGCTGACGGTGCAGGGTGGGCGAGGCGGCCAGATCGGATGCAGGGGAGAGGGATCCCACCATCTCGGCGATCTCGAGCGAGAGGGCCGAGATCTTGGCCGTTATCTCGAAGGGCGGTTCGTAGGGCATGGACTCCTCCAATGCTCTCCCAGTCGTTTACCGCCACTATTTTACCGCCAATGGCGGTAAAACGCTAAAGATCCTCGCAGCGCCGCAGGGTTTCTCCGCGTGCTCGCCCGTATCTTGGCTCGCACGCGCACCTGCGCGCCATCTTGTCACCCCTGCCGGCGGTGGACGAGCAGCACCAGCTCGCTTTGGGTGTGCACGTCCAGCTTGGCGTAGATGTTGCGCATGTGGCTTTTGGCGGTGGAGGTGCTCACCACCAGCGTCTCGGCTATGGCTCCTGCGGTCATGCCCTCCGCGAGCAGCCGGAGGATCTCCTTCTCGCGACGGGTCAGGCGATACTGGCGCGCGAGGTCGTCGTACAGGTCGGCGTCCGGCGGCTTCGGCGGGTCGTCCTGCGGGATTTCGCCGGGCTGCGAAACGCCGGGATCCGGTGCGTACTGCCCTCCGCGATCCAGCATGATGCCCACGATGTTGGCCACGATGAGGGCCATCACAACCCCGATGGCCGCTATCGTGTAAAGCTCCGTGTCCGATATGCCGGAGGTTGCGGTGGAAAGCGCCTTGCCGGTTTGGTACAGGGCCAGCGCGCAGCCCCACACGGCCATGGGGGAGCGCTCGCTGGGCACGAGGAACGGCATGACCCACATGAGGAACAGCACAAGCTTCTGCACCACGTTGAGCGGCGCCACGTACAGAAACGAGAGCGACCCGCCAAGCAGGTCGGTGAGGTACAGCGTGAGCACGAGCAAAGGCAGCATGAACAGGTTGTACAGCTCAAGCCTGCGCCGGCCCCAGAAGCGCGCGACCAACACCAGGAGCAAAAGCCCCGCCAGCACGGTGCCCGCCGCCGCGGCCAGTTGGATGCTCAGCGACGTGATGGAGCCGTCCTGGTTGGGAACCCACGAGAAGTGGACGTTTCCGAACACGAACGAGTAGCAGGCGAGCGGCAACAGGAACACCAAGGTCATGCTGGCGCGCGACACCGACCCCGACATGAGCGACCGGTCGATGGCGAACTGCGCGCGCGGGTCGGCGTCGTCGTCCGGCCGGTAGTAGTCGATCGAGCGGGTGCGGTCCTTGAACCAGTACAGGCACGCGATGGACAGAAGGGGCACGAGCGCGAGCAGCGTGTACATGCTCCCCTCCTTGAACAGCGTGGAAAGGGCGTTCAGGCAGCCCAAGGACAGAAGCGCCAGCGCGAACGCCACGGCCGTCTTGCGCGCTCCAAGGGGGATGAGCACCTCGGCCCAGCACAGCATGAGCAAAAGCTCGCAGGTGCGCCGCACGCACCGCGTGAGGAACATGAGCGCCTCGAACTGGGGGATGGTGGCCATGCCCGTGACGAACAGCACCGAAGCGGCCAGCAGCCCCGCCACCACCAGGCCCGCCGCCATATGGCGGTGCAGGCGGAACATCGGGCGCGCGCGATAGGCGAGCACGATCGCGCCGAGGACGGCTATCGCCACGATGCTGGGGACGGCGGTGGCCAGGCTGCCGGACTGCACGCTCTGAAACGACGACATGCGCGCGCTTTCGCTCGCGTACAGCGCAAGGGAAAGCCCTATGACGGCGATGGGCATGCCCGGTGTCGATTCGACGATCCCCCTGACGAGCGTTTTCGTTTCGGCTTCGCGCATCGCATCCCCCTCGCGCATCGCATCCCCTCGCGCACGTTCTGCTTGCGTCTAGGATACCCGAATCCGGTTGGTTTGGCTTGAAAGCGCGCTCCTCTGGCCTGCGACTTCGTAAATTCATACTCGGGTATGAGACGTTTTCCCCTTGCGGCGGGGGCGTCTCGCTCGCGATTTCAGCCTGTCGTGCCATGACGCGCCGACGCGGGCCGCGTACCCTCGCAGAGGGCCCGACGAACAAGGGATCGGGCCGGACGAGAGAGGAGCGGGAATGCGAAAAACGCTGACCGCCACGCGGCGAAGCTTTCTGAAGCTGGCCGGCGTGGTCGCGGGATGCGCCATGGTCTCCGGGCCGGTCGCGTCCGCCGGGCAGGCGCTTGCCGACACGGGCGGCGCCGGATCGGCCGCCGACGTCAAGCGCGTGCGCACGGCATGCCGTGGCTGCGGCAAGATGGAGTGCGGCGTGTGGGTGACTGTCCAGGACGGGCGGGCTGTTAAAGTGGAGGGCGATGAGTCGGCCTACCAATCCAACGGCAACTGCTGCTCGAAGGCGCAGGCGTCCATCCAAGCAGCCTACCATCCCGACCGCCTGCACTACCCTTTGAAGCGCACCAACCCCAAGGGCGAGGATCCCGGCTGGGTGCGCATCGGCTGGGACGAGGCCATCAAGACCTGTCACGAGAAGTTCACCGAGGTGAAGGAGAAGTACGGCGGCGAGGGCATCATGACCATGACGGGCACCTCGCGGTTCTGGGGCATGGGCGCCTCGCGCCTCGGCAGGCTGTACGGGTCGGTCAACGGCCACGGCGCGGCGCAGATCTGCAAGGGCATCCGGCGCGATGCGGGCAGCCTCACCATCGAAAACGGCATCTTCTTCCACGAGACGGTGTGCTTTCCCAAGGTGTACGTGCAGTGGGGCACCGGCCCGTCCATCTCCAACTACGACGACAGCTGCCGCACCATCACCGAGACCATCGCCCGCGCGGAAACCTACATCCTCATCGACCCGCGCATGAACAACGAGGGCAAAGAGGCCGACATCCACCTGGCGCTGCGTCCCGGCACCGACGGCGCGATGGCACTTGGTTGGACGCACCTTGTGATGAAAAACGGCTGGGAGGACCATACGTTCTGCACACGCTGGAGCAACGGCCCCTTCCTGTATTGCGAAGATCTTGATCTGGAGGACGAGCCGTTCTTCACGGGCAAGTTCACCAAGGGCAACGGCCTGAACGTGAAGACGCGCCTTCTGCGTGAATGCGATTTGGTGGAGGGCGGCAGCGTGAGCCGCTTCATGGTGTGGGACAGCATAAACGGGCGCCTCACCTACTTCGATGCCGATGAAAGCGTGGGGCTGTGGGAGGGCGAGAGCACTCACCACATTCCCACCACGTTCACCGATTACGTGCGCCCCTCCGGTGACATGCGCAACCCCTCCGAGGGCGACGTGTCCGGGCGCATTCCCGACCCCACGCAGTTCGAGAACGACATAGAGCCCGAGCTGTGGTACGAGGGCGAGGTCACGCTCAAAGACGGGCGCACGGTGAAGGTGAAAAGCGTGTGGCAGAAGTACTGGGACGACGTGGTGTCCAAGTACACGCCCGAATACACGGGCGAGATCTGCGACGTGGATCCGGCGCTTATCGAGCAGGCTGTGGAAGCGTGGGCGGGCCAGCGTTTCGACCCTCGCTTCGCCAACGGCGGCCTGCACTACCAGCTGGCGCCCGAGCAGTGCGGCAACTCGCTGCAGAACTTCCGCGCGCTCGGCATCCTGTCGGCCATGGTGGGCGCGTACGACTCGCCGGCGGGCAACCGTGGCATGACGCGCGTGCCGGTGGACGCCGGCGGCGTGGCCGTGCCCTACTCCGCGCCCAAGGAGCCCGCGCCGTTCAAGGAGACGTTCGACAAGAACGCGAACAAGGCCTCCGCGCAGGATTTCCCGCTCATTCGCTGGACCGGCCGCGACGACGCGCGCTGCATCTGGCAGGCGGCCAACGAGGGCGACCCGTATCCCATCAAGGGCTGCATCTGCTGCGCGGGCGACTTCCTCAACCAGAGCAACGCCACGTATGCGTGGGAGGCCCTCAAGCAGATGGACTTCTTCGTGGACATCGACCTGTGGCACCATCCCACCTCCGAGCTGGCCGACATCAAGATGCCGGCCCAGCACTGGATGGAGATTCCCGGGTTCGCGCGCATCTCGCAGGGTTCGCACGGGGCCTACGGCGCCAACGTCAACTGCATCGACCCGCCCGGCGAATGCAGGTTCGAGGTGGAGATAGCGCAGGATTGGTACAAGGAGGCCGGCGTGCCGCTGTACGATCCCGCCACGGGCGACGCATGGGGGCCGGTGAGCCGCTACATGGACTACTGCGTGAAGGGCACGGGCATGACGGGCGAGGAGTATTTGGCCAAGTTCGCCGAGCACGGCTGGTTCCGCGCCAAGGACGACTACCCGGACGTGTGGGGTACCTATCACCGCTACGAGACAGGACATTTGCGCCAGGTGGACGGCATGCAGTACGTGAAGGGCGACGGCATGCCGGGCATGCCCGTGCCGTGTATGAAGATGGAGATCTGGTCCACCATCATGGAGACGTACCTGAGCCCCGAGATGGGGTATCTGCCCGAGAATCTGCAGGACTACACGCCTTCCGAAATCTGCTTCCCCGAATACAAGGAGCCGCCGCTTTCGCCGGTGAGCACGCCGGAGCTTATGGAGGAGTACCCCTTCAACATGACCACCGGCCGTCGCAACCCCGTGTACTTCCACACCGAGCACCGCCAGCTGCCGTGGTGCCGCGAGCAGTGGCCGGTGCCGCGCGTGGAGATCAACCCCGACGATGCGCGTGATCTGGGTATTGAGCAGGGCGATTGGGTGTGGATCGAGTCCAAGGACGGCAAGGTGCGCGAGGTGGCGGATTTGTACTACGGCATCAAGCGCGGCGTGATCAACGCCGAACATGCCTGGTGGTTCCCCGAGAGCAAGGTGTCGCCCACCCACGGGTGGGAACTGGTGAACATCAACGTGTGCGTGGACCGCATGGCGCAGGACCCGTTCACGGGCTCGTCGCAACTGCGCGCCTACCCGGTGAAGGTGTACAAGGCCACGCCCGAGAACTCGCCGTTTGGGAACCCGTGTCCGTGCGATGCGGACGGCACGCCGGTCATCAGCGACGCGTCCGATCCGCGGCTGAAAGAATGGCTGCCGGCGTACGAAGGGAGGGAGTGACCTATGACGCAGTACGCGATCATCACCGATCTGAACAAGTGCGTCGGGTGCCTGGCGTGCAGCGTGGCGTGCAAGTCGGCCAACGAGGTTCCCATCGGAAGCTTCTGGAACAAGGTGCTGCGCATCGGGCCGAACCCCCGCTCCTTGATTGAATTTTTAAGTTGAACACCTGTCCAGTTTAACCTTGCAATTGGATGGGGCGTAAGCCCCCGCCCTCTGCGAAGGCCT
>NZ_CBDTNW010000085.1:0-15337 GCF_965361815.1 Rubneribacter sp. | reverse complement strand
AGCGCGGGCACCCGCTGCCCGCGCTGCCGCCCCACGCTACCCGATGCCGCCGAAGAAGATGCCCAGCGCGATGACCGCCGCGGTGATGCCCACGAACACGTAGCGCGTCATGAACTCGAACCAGCCGCCCAGCCTCTTGCCGTGCCCCTCCTCCGCCTGGGCGCGCGCGAATCCCTTGGGGCACACCCAGAAGAACATGATGGCGGCCAGAAGCGCGCCCACGGGTATGACGTAGATGGAGATGGCGTCCATCCACGCCGACACCGCATCTCCCCCCTCTATGAACAGCCCCACCGCCACCGCGACTGCCGCGATCACGCCCACGGCCGCCCAGCGCGGCAACCGAAGCTGCTCCTGCAACGCCTCCACAGGCGCCTCGAACAGGTTCACCAAGCTCGTCACGGCCGCGAACACCACCGCCACGAAGAACACCACGGCAAACACCCCGCCAAGCGGCATCTGCTGGAACACGCCCGGAAGCGTGATGAACATGAGCGGCGGGCCGCTGGACACATCCAGCCCGAACGCGAACACCGCCGGCACCACCACCGCCGCGGCGACGATGGCCGCCAGCGTGTCGAACAGGGCAACGTTGCGCGCCGAAGTGACCACGTCCACATCGCGCCCCAAATAGCTTCCGTACACAAGCGTGCCGCTGCCTGCCAAAGACAAGCTGAAGAACGCTTGGCCCAGCGCGTACACCCAGGTCTTGGGGTCGGCGAGCGCCTCCCACCGGGGCACGAACAAATACTCGTAGCCCCCGCCCGCCCCGGGAAGCGTGGCCACGCGCGCCAGCACGATCAGGAACAGCACGAAGAACAAGGGCATGAGCACCTTGTTCAGCCGCTCGATGCCCCGCGAGATGCCGAACAGCATGACGAAGAACGTCACCGCCAGCCCCAGCAGATGATACCCCACGTTGCCGAAGTCGGCCGCCACGCCGCCGAACAGCGCGGCCACGTCGTCCGAGGCCATGAGCTGGCCGGTGAGCGCGAACACCAGGTATCTGAACGCCCAGCCCAAAACAACCGCGTAGCCGATGGCGATGGCGAGCGACCCCAGAGTGGGGATGGCGCCCACCAGCTTCCCCATCACGCGCCCGTGCTTCACACCGCGCATCTCCAGCGCCTTGGCAAACGCTCCCATGGGGCCGGTGCCCATGGCCCGCCCGAACGCCATCTCCCCGATCACGCCCGTGAAGCCCAGAAGCGCCACGAACACGAAGTACGGGATGAGAAACGCCGCGCCGCCCAGCTCGGCCGTGCGGTACGGGAACAGCCAGATGTTGGCCATGCCCACCGCCGACCCCACGCACGCCATGATGAAGCCCGCGCGGCTCGTGAAACGGTCGCGCCCCGTTTTGGCTTCGGCCTTCATACCCTCGGCCCTCCTTATGCCCGCGCGAAAACGAGCGCGGCTCGCGTTCTTCGTTGAAGCGATCATTGTATCCTACCCGAACGCGCTCGGGGCCTGCGAATTGCACGGCATGGCCGCCTTGCCGCACCGCCCAACGCGGCAAGGCGAGCACCGTTTGCCAAAAGGGCGCGCATCCAGCGCGACAAGACGCCAGGTGGCCCGGTCAGGCCCTCACTATATGGGGAAGGGGCCTGTCGTGAGGCTCCACGGGAACGGCGTCCACCCGCTGCTCGGTAAAGGCGACGCCCGCCACCCAGGCGTCAGGACGCGCCTTCGCCAAAAAGCGGTCGTAGTTTCCCCCGCCGTACCCCAGGCGATTGCCCATGTCGTCGAACGCAACAAGGGGCACCGCCACCGCGTCGACGGCCTCCGGCGCAACCTCCGCGAAACCGGCGATCGACGGGCAGTCCGCCGACACGCTGCGCGCGGGATGCGCAAGGAAAGGCGCCTCGCGTGCCTCGAACGCATCCCGCCCAACGTCAAGAAACGCCATGCGCGTGCGGCGTGCCGCCCCCGCCGGCTCCCGAGCGCTTTCGGGCACGCGTATCATGCACGGCAGGCACACGCGCCACCCGCGCAGGTACGCCTCCTCGACAAAAGCGCCCAGATCCGGCTCGCTGCCGAGCGCAGCGTAAGCGGCCACGACGGCCCCCGGCCCCAACCGAGGCGAAAGCTGCTCGACGAGGCGCGCGCAGAGCAGGCGGCTGCGCATGGCGCGCTCCGCAGCCGCAATGGCGTCCCTGCGCGCAAGCACGAGCGAGCGCAGACGGTCTTTCCCGAGCGAAACCGCATCGCGCGCGTCATTAGACGGACGGGCCTTCCAAGCCTTATGCGCGGCCCCGCGTCCAACGCCGTCGCCCGCTCCTTTCGCCATGGTTCGCCCCCGTCCGAAAAGGGGCCGCTCGCGCGGCCCCTGCATTCGTTGTCGTCTTGACCTATTCGGCCTTCTCGGAGGCGTAGAACGTCGCCTCGTCGAACACGTCGGTGATGGACTTGCCGTCCGCGAAGGGCAGCGACAAAAACTCGCTGATCGTGGGCACCAGCTCGCTCGCGTCCACGTAGTGGCCCTTGTCGTTGAACCGGTCGGTGTGCTGCGCCCGCCAGTACCGGTCGTTCACGTCGGTGAGGTAGTACGTGACGCCGCCGACCTCCATGTACACGGAATGCTTCGCGTGCAGGTAGGTGGGCAGCTCGTCGAAGGACACCTCCAGAGCCTCTGCTGCTTTCGTTCCCATCAACGACCCCTTTCGTACGGGATTACCTTGTCCGCTATCATAGCAAGAAACCGCGCTCCGTTTCACCGTAAAACGCAGATTACTTCCCCGATCCCTCCTCCGCGAAGAACTTTTCCGCGATGCGGGCGGCCTCGGCGGCGTCCTTGCCGTAGAAATCGGCGCCTATCCGGGCGGCGTAATCGGCCGTGAGCACGGCGCCGCCCACGAACACCTTCGTCCCCGGCGCCTCGCGGTGGACAAGCTCCACCGTCTCCTCCATGGCCTTGACCGTGGTGGTCATGAGCGCAGAGAGGCCCACCAGGCGCGCGTCGTGCTTTCGCACCGCCCGCAGCACGTCCTGCGGATCCACGTCGCGCCCGAGGTCGATGACGGCAAAGCCGTAGTTTTCCAAAAGCATCTTGACGATGTTCTTGCCTATGTCGTGGATGTCGCCTTTCACCGTGGCCACGACCACGCGCCGCTCATCGTCGGCCTCCGCAGGGCCGCCCGCCCGGGCGCGCACCACGTCGAAGCCCGCCTTCACGGCCTCGGCCGACGCCATGAGCTGCGGAAGGAAGAACTCCCCGCGCTCGAACCGCGCGCCCACCTCGTCGAGCGCGGGCATGAACACGCCGTTCACCACATCGAGGGGATCATGGCCCTCAAGCAGGCGCTCGGTGGCGCGGGGCATGGGGCCTTTGCGACCCGTCAGGATCAGGTGCGCCATGGACCGCACCGCATCGGCCGCGTCGGCCAGCTCGGGCGGGACGGGCACGGCGTCCGAAAGCCCTTCGGACGCCGCCTCGGCAAGGGCGCGCGGCGCGTCGCCAACCAAGCCCGCGTCGCCTGCGGCGGGGCCGTCGTAGGGGTCGGGCGCCTGGGCGTAGTCGCCTATGAAGCCCGCCGCCCCCGCATCCTGGCCGTTGAGCACCTTGAACGCGGCCACCGTGTCGCGGTAGCGGCCCGAAAGCGGGTTCAGGATGGGCAGGTCGAGGCCGCAGCCGAACGCCGCCGCCAGAAACGTCGCGTTCACAAGCGGGCGCTGCGGCAGCCCGAAGCTCACGTTGGACACGCCGAGCGCCGTGCGCACGCCGAGGCGCTCCTTCACAAGCGAAACCGCGCGCAGGATCTCGCGCGCCTCGTCCTGGTTCGTGGCCGCCGCCATGACCAGGCAGTCGATGACCACGTCCTGGCGCGGCACGCCCGCCTCCTCGGCGGCGCGCACGATGCGCTCGGCAATAGCGAAGCGCCCCTCCGCCGCAGGCGGGATGCCCCCCTCGTCGAGCGTCAGGCCGATGACCGCGCATCCGTACTTCCTCACCAGGGGCAGCACGGCGTCCAAGCTCTCGCGTTTGCCGTTGACGGAGTTCACGAGCGGCTTGCCGGCGTACCCGCGCACCGCCGCCTCGATGGCGGCCGGATCGCTCGAGTCCAGCACCAGGGGAAGCGTCACCGTGGCCGCAAGCTTCTCCACCGCCGCGCGCAGAGCGGCGGGCTCGTCCAGCTCGGGCAGGCCCACGTTCACGTCCAGCACGTCGGCGCCGGCCTCCTGCTGGGCCACCGCCTCGCCCACCAGGTAGTCGAAGTCTCCCGCGCGCAACGCCGCCTTGAGCTTCGGCTTGCCCGTCGGGTTGATGCGCTCCCCGATGACGGCGATGCGCGGACGGCCCTTGGGCAGCACGACCGCCTCCTGCGCGCTCGCGAGCACGCACGCCGGCTCGAAGGCCCGCGGCGCCGGGGCGCGGCGCGCGTCCACCGCCTGGCGCAGGCGCGCGATGTGCGCCGGCGAGGTGCCGCAGCAGCCGCCCACGATGTTCGCGCCCGCATCCAGCAGGTCCTCCATGGCGCAGGCGAACTCCTCGGGCGAGACGTCGTAGACCGTATCGCCTCCCTCCACGCGCGGCAGACCCGCGTTGGGCTGCGCGGCCACGGGACAGCGCGAGAAGCGGGCCATGGTCCGCGCCGCCCCCGCCAGCTCGCAAGGACCCAGCGAGCAGTTCAGCCCCACCGCCTGCGCGCCCATCGACGACAGCACCGCAGCCGCCACCTCCGGAGGCGTCCCCAGAAACGTCCGCCCGTCCTCCCCGAACGTCATCGTCGCGACCACGGGCAGATCGCACCGCTCGCGAGCGGCTAAAAGCGCGGCCTTCGCCTCGCGCAGATCCGCCATCGTCTCTATGAGCACCAAATCGCACCCGGCTGCGCAGAGGGCGTCCACCTGCTCGGCGAACAAATCGTACGCTTCCTCGAACGTCATGGCGCCCAAAGGCTCCAGCAGCGCGCCCACAGGCCCGATGTCGCCCGCCACATAGCGCGCCCCCGCCGCGCGGGCGCATGCGGCGCCGGCCCGGCACACCTCGGCTACCGTCGCATGCCCCTCCAGCTTGCGGGAGTTCGCGCCGAAGGTGTTCGTGGTCACCACGTCGGCGCCGGCCACCACGTAGTCCGCGTGGATGGCGGTCACATCGTCTGGATTCGTCAGGTTCAGCAGCTCGGGGATGGCGCCGGCCCGCGCAAGCCCTCGCGCCTGCAGCTGCGTCCCCATGGCGCCGTCGAGCACGAGGAAGCCCTCGCCGCTCAGGGCGCGGGACAGAAGGTCGCCTTCGGTGCGCGCCGGGAAGGCGCCGGATCCTTCATGAGCCATGGCAGGTGGTTCCCCTCTCTCGAAGCGGGCAGCGCTCCCGCAGCTGGCAGGTCTCGCAAGCGTTGCGCGCCTGCGGCGCGGGCGCGTCGGCGTCAAACAGCCCGATGACGGCGGTCACGCTCTTGGCAGGCACAAGCACGTACGCCTCGGTGACGGCAAGCCCGATGCGCCGGGCGGCGTCGAGGGCGTCCGCAAGCGCCGGCTGCACCGACAGGGGCAGATCCCCGTAGCCGGGGCTGTAGCGAAAGCCCGCGCGCAGCCCGCGCGCGGCGGCCTGCTCCACGACGAGCGCCTCCATCGCGTCGGCGGCGGCCTCCACCAGCGCCGACGCCGCCGCTCCGTACAGCAGCGCGTCCACCGGGCCAAGCGCGGCGTGCTTGCGCAGC
The DNA here is from genome assembly GCF_965361815.1 of Rubneribacter sp. Classification (NCBI taxonomy): domain Bacteria; kingdom Bacillati; phylum Actinomycetota; class Coriobacteriia; order Eggerthellales; family Eggerthellaceae; genus Rubneribacter; species Rubneribacter sp. The sequence continues at coordinate 9,677 of NZ_CBDTNW010000085.1, read as the reverse complement.
TCGCGCTCGCTTTGCGCGCCCAGCGTGCAGGCCATGAGCGCCACCTCGCGCGCTCCTTCCAGATGGCGGGAGATGTCGGCCCCGGGAAGCGCCAGCCCGCAGCCCGCAAGCTCCACGCGGGCATCCGGACGCCCCGCCTCGGGGGCGCCAATCCCGCTTCCGCCGGCCACCGGGAACACGGCCCACACGCCCGCCGGGCGAAGCGTCCGCTCGCACGCGTCGGCCAGCTCGTCGAACCGCGCGCGCAGCCCGCCGTCCATCCGCTGCCCGGCGTGGCCCGCGTAGCGAAGCGCCTCCGCGCGGTCAAGCGACAGCCCGGCGAACCGCGCCGTCTCAGGCCGGCCGTGCGCCCAGGGCGCGGGCGCCGCCGTCACACTCACCGGCTCCCCGTCGCGCGCAGGGCGGCCATGCTCGCCCGGGCGATGTCGGGCCGGTTCATCGTGTACACGTGCAGACCGTCCACGCCATGCGCGGCCAAGTCCGTCAGCTGGGCGCACGCGTACTCGATGCCCGCCCGGCGCAGATCGTCCGGGGCGTCCTCGTAGCGCGCCAGCAGCTTGATGATGGGAGAGGGCAGCGAGGCGCCGCACATGAACACCATGCGCTGGATCTGCGCCTTGCTCAAAAACGGCATGATGCCGCACGCGATGGGCGCGAAGACGCCCGCCGCCTCCGCCTGCTCGCGGAAACGGTAGAAGCACTCGTTGTCGAAGAACAGCTGCGTGACGAAAAAGCTCGCCCCGGCGTCCTGCTTCCCCTTGAGGTGCTCGATGTTGGCGCGCGCGTCGTCGCAGGAGATGTGCCCTTCGGGGTACGCCGCGGCGCCCACGCACAGCCCTGCCGCCGCCACGCGCGCCACCAGGTCACGCGCATAGGAGAACTCGGTCGGCCCGCAGCCGGGAACAGGGTCGCCCCGCAGGGCGAGCACCGTGCGCACGCCCTTGCCTTTCAAATCGGCGATGGCCCGGTCCACCAGCTCCCCGGTAGCCCCCGCGCAGGTGAGGTGGGCCACGGCGGGCACGTCGAAGTCGTCTTGTATCATGGAGGCGATATCGGCGGTCGCCCGCTTGTTGCCGCTACCGCCCGCCGAGTAGGTCACGCTGATGAAATCGGGCGCAAGCTGGGCCAGCTGGGCCGCCATCTCGCGCGCGGCCTCCAGGGAAAGGTCGCCTTTCGGCGGGAACACCTCGAACGAGACAGGTTTGAGGCCCGACACGCGGGCCTCCCGATATATATCGCTGACGGTTTTCATGCGCACCATTATAGGGAAACGCGCGATGCCGGCGGCGCCATGGGCGACCGAGCCGCAAAATCGCCACGACCCCCCCCCGCCGCGCCGACGCGAGCAGGAGAGGCCGAGGCCAACCCTGGGCGCACGGCGGGCACCCCTAGCGTCGCCGAAGCGGAGACGGCAGCGGCCGACGCCGGACACATGGCGGGAACCCTCCCTCAGCGCCGCCGAAGCGGCTGCAGCCGACCCCGGGCGCACGGCGGACACCCCAGCGCCGCCGAAGCGGCTGCGGCCCGGACCGGCGCATCGGCCCGGGCCGGCCGCCGCCCTAGCCGCGCAACGCCCCGCGCAAGCGGGCGAGGGGAACGAACGTCGCCACCGCGCCGATCGCGCACAACAGGTAGACCACCGCCGCGGTCAGCCACGAAACCTGCGCCACGTGCGCCCCCACGCCCACAAGCGCCCACAGAAACACAAGCGGAAACGCAACGTCGCCGAAACGCTCCTTCATCAGGTAGCCCAGCACCAGCACGCCGGCCGTCAAAGCGATGGCCGACAGGTCGTTGAGAACGGGGATGCCGCCGTCCAGGGCGCGCGTGATCAGGATGGCCAGGTTCGCCAGCGTCGCAACCGTCACCCAGGCGGTGTAGATGGAGATGGGCGCCCACCCCCACACGCTGCCCGCCGACTTGCGCACGCGCAGGTACAGCGCAACAAGCACGCACCACTCCGCCACAATGACGACGAAAGACGCCGCCACCATCTGGAAGTGCCACAAAGCAAGCCACAGCACGTTGAAGACGCTGCTGGCCGCGAACAGAACGGCCGTGGGCCCCAAGCGTCCCGAGCGGGTCGGGGCGTCTCGCGTGTAGGCGACCAGCCACACCGCCAGGGCAACGTAGATGAGCGTCCAAATGGAGAACACGTAGCCCGCCGGCGTGAACCAGGTGAACACGCCGTAGGCGACGGTCGCCGACGTGACGCCGCCGACCTGCCCCGCCTCTATGACGGCGTTGCCCACGATGGTGAAGACGTACGCCGCCCACATGACGACGATCTCGGGCGTCAGATACCCGCCGCGCGCGAGCTTGCGGCCCGCGCGGGTGCTGCGGACGCGCTTCGCAACGCCGGAGGCGACGGAGGCTTGGTGAGGGGAATGCGACATGGCGCACCTCGCTTTCTTGAAACAACCGGCCGAGCGGGCCGGCGACCTGGCACCAGTGTAGACCCGGTGCCGGAAGAAAGCCGTTACGGGCGCTTGGCAGTACGCCATCGCTTCGGTACGGGAGGGGTGCGCCCTCCCCCGAAACGCGCGCGACCGCATAGGGCGCGCACGCGCACGGATGCCGATAAGCCCCGCGCGTCAGATCGCGCGCACGCGCAGGTAGTCGCCGGGAGCGAGGGGCAGGCTCGGCTCCGCCTCGAAGGAGTAGCGCTCGGCCGAGCGGTTGGCCACGGGCACGGGCACGGGCGCGCATGCGGGCGTCAACGCGGCGGGCTCGCCCAGCTCGGGCGCGGGCAGCCACGCCAGATTGCGCACCCGCACGCGCGCGACGGGACGGCGCGGCGAGAGCACCTCCAGCTCGTCGCCCTCGCGAAAGCGGTTGTGGCAGACGACGACCGCGCGCGGCCCCGCCTCCTCCACCGTGGCCGCGTGCAAAAACTCCCGCACGTAGCCGTCGCGCTCGGGCGACTGGTCGGCGCGTCCGTAGTAAAACCCCGTGGAGTACGGCCGATGCGAGACCGCGTCCAACTCCGCAGCCGCCTCGGACGCGCTCGCCCCGTCGAGCACCGAGCGGTAGGCGTGCACCACCGTGGCCACGTAGAACGCCTTCTTGTTGCGCCCCTCTATCTTGAGCGAGTCCACGCCGGCCGCCGCCAGGTCGTCCAAATGGGCGATCATGTTGAGGTCGCGCGCGTTCATGACGTAGGTGCCGCGCGTGTCCTCCTCAACCGGGAAGAATTCCCCGGGCCGCTTCTCCTCCACAAGCGCGTAGCTCCAACGGCACGGCTGGGCGCAGTGCCCCTTGTTGCCGGAGCGCCCCGTCATGACGGAGCTGATCAGGCACCGGCCCGACACGGCCATGCACATGGCGCCGTGCACGAACGCCTCCAGCTCCAGTTCGCGCGGCGCGTCGGCGCGCAGGCGGGCGATGTCGTCCACGCTCATCTCGCGGGCGCACACCACGCGGCTCGCCCCCAGCTCGTGCCACATGCGCGCGGCCTCGGCGTTCATCACGCCCGCCTGCGTGCTCACGTGCAGCTCCACAGAAGGCGCGTGCTTGCGCGCAAGCGAGAACGCGCCGAGGTCGCTCACGATGAGCGCGTCCACCCCGGCCGCATCGAGCGCCTCCAGGTAGGCGGGAAGCGCCGCCACATCGTCGGCGTCCATGAGCGTGTTGAGCGCCACGTACGCCCGCGCCCCGGCCGCATGCGCGCACGCCACGGCCGACGGCACCTCGTCAAGCGCGAAGTTCTCTGCACGCTGCCGCAACCCGAAGCGATCGCACGCGAAGTACACCGCGTCCGCGCCAAACCGCACCGCCGCCTCCAACTGCGCCCGCCCGCCGGCGGGCGCCAAAAGCTCGGGAGCGCGCCCCACGCCTATCCCTCGTACGACACGCGGGCGCCTTGGGGGGTGTCCTCCACGGTGAAGCCCAGGCCCGCCAAGCCGTCGCGCACGGCGTCGGCGCGGGGCCAGTCCTTCGCGGCGCGGGCCTCGGCGCGGGCCGTCAGCAGCGCGTCCACGGCCTCAGCCGCGTCGGCCCCCTCGTATCCGGCCAGATCGGCGGCCAAGTCCACAACCTCGACAGGGTACGCCTCGCCGGCATCCCCTTCGCCCGCAGCCGCCACGTCGATGCCGAACACGCCCATGAGCTCGATCACGGTGTCGCGCGCGTCGCGCACGATGGGCACGTCCGACACGGACAGCACCTTGCCCGCCGTCTGCGCGTTCACGTCCGCCACCAAATCAAACACCTCGCCAAGCGCCCGGCAGGTGTTGAAGTCGTCGTCCATGGCCAAAACGAACGCCACCTTCGCTTCCTTCGCACGCTTCATGAGCGCGCGCGTGTCAAGCGGCGAGGGGGCGTCCTGGGCGTTCTCCAGCTGCCAGCCCAGGTTGCGCACCGCGTTCTCGATGCGTCCGAGCGCGGCTTCCGCCTCGGCCAGGCGCTCGTCGGAGAAGTCGAGCGGGCTGCGGTAGTGCGTCTGCAGCATGAGGAAGCGCAGCACCTCGGGACGCACCGCGTCCAGCACGTCGCGCAGCAGCTTGAAGTTGCCCAGCGACTTGCTCATCTTCTCGGCGTTCACCTGCAGCATGCCGCCGTGCATCCAATAGTTCGCGAACGTGCAGCCGCACGCGGCCTCGCTCTGAGCGCGTTCGTTCTCGTGATGCGGGAACACCAGATCGGCCCCGCCGCCATGGATGTCGAACGGCAGGCCCAGGTACTTGCGCGACATGGCCGAGCACTCGATATGCCAGCCGGGGCGGCCCATGCCCCACGGCGACTCCCACGCCGGCTCACCGGGTTTGGCCGCCTTCCACAGCGCGAAGTCGAGCGGGTCGCGCTTGCGCTCGCCCACGCCCTGCCCGTCGGCGCGCAGCTCGCGGTGTCCGCTCTCCATCTCGTCGACGTCGCGGCCGGACAGCTCACCGTAGGCCGGATACGACCGCACGCTGAAGTACACGTCGCCGTCCGCCTCGTAGGCATGCCCGCCGTCCACAAGCTCCTGGACAAGCTCGATCATGGCGGGGATCTCCTCGGTGGCCTTCGGGCGGATGTCCGGGTCCAACACGTTCACGCGGCGCATGTCCTCGATGAACGCCTCGGTGTACTCGGCGGCCACCTCGGCGGCGTCGCGGCCCTCCTCGGCCGCGCGCGCGATGATCTTGTCGTCCACGTCGGTGACGTTCTGCACGAACGTCACGTCGAAACCGCGCCACATGAAGTAGCGCCGGATGACGTCGAAGCTGATGAACGTGCGCGCGTTGCCGATGTGGATGTAGTTGTACACCGTGGGGCCGCACACGTACATGCCCACCTTGCCGCGCTCGCGCGCCTCGAAATTCACCTTTTCGCGGGTTTTCGTGTTGTAGAGTCTGATCATGGGGCCGTTCCTTCGCCGGTCGGAGACGTGTTCGATGCGATCGTGGGCTATCGTACCACAACGCGCCGCACGGCGCTTCGCCGCGATGCCGCCAAGCAGCTGCGCCGCCCTCTCGACAGCCCGACGCGCCCCCGTCCGTCCCGCCTAGCGACCCACGCGGGCTTCAAGCTCTTGGATCTTGCGCTCCAGGGCCTCGATGCGCTCGCACTGGTTGGCGCAGCGCTCGGCGATGGGATCGGGCAAGTTCTCCTTGTGCTGCGCGGCGTCGGCGGCCTCGTTCTTCACGCGCTGGCCGTCGCGCACCACCACGCGACCTGGAATGCCCACCACCGTGGAGTTGGGCGGCACGTCGCTCACCACCACAGCGCCGCCGCCCACCTTGGAGTTGTCGCCGATGGTGATGTCGCCCAGCACCGCCGCGCCCACGCCCACCAGCACGTTGTTGCCCAGCGTGGGATGGCGCTTGCCCGTCTCCTTGCCGGTGCCGCCCAGCGTCACGCCTTGGTAGAGCGTGCAGTCGTCGCCGACGACGGTGGTCTCGCCTATGATGACGCCCATGGCGTGGTCGATGAAGAACCGGCGCCCTATCACCGCCGCCGGATGTATCTCCACACCGGTCATCCAGCGCGTGAACTGCGACGATATGCGTGCAAGGCTCTTGAGGCCGTGATTCCACAACCAGTGCTCAACCACATGCGACCAGCGCGCGTGCAGCCCTGGGTACGTCAGCCAGATGACGAACGAGCTTTGCGCGGCCGGGTCGCGCTCCTTGACCGCTTGGATGTCCTCTCGGATGGTTTTGAATATGTTCATGAGCGAAAACCTATCTGTCGATGCAGCAATGCTGCGCAGGTTGAAAAAGGTGCACAGGCGCCGCGCAAGCCAGCGAAGGCTCCTGCGGCATCCCAAGTCGCAGGGCAACGGAGGCGAAGCGCCTTGGCGCACGAGCCTCCCTCGGCGCCGCAAAATCGGGCGCTGCGGGAAGCCGCGCCGTCGGCCCGCTCCGCCATCCGGCAAAGCGGCGAAGCCCCAAGCCCTCAGCAGCAACGAAGCCCAAGCCCGCAGCGTCGGCCCGTTCTGCCACCTGTCAGGGCGGCGGAACTTCAGCTACATCGGCAAAGCAAGCACACAGCCGTCGCGGAGATGCCCTCCTCGCGGCCCTCGAACCCCAGGCGTTCGGTGGTGGTGGCCTTCACGCCCACGTTCTCCACGTCGATGCCCATCGCATGCGCCAGGTTCCCGCGCATCGCGTCGCGATAGGGCGCGAGCTTCGGCGCCTGCGCGGCCACCACCGAGTCCACGTCGAGGATGAGAAACCCCCGCTCGCGCACGAAACCGGCCACGGCGGCCAAAAGCTTGAGCGAATCGGCGTCCTTGTAGGCGGGGTCGGTGTCCGGGAACAGCTTGCCGATGTCGCCCCCGCGCACGCCGCCGAGCAGCGCGTCCGCCACGGCATGCGCCAGCACGTCGGCATCCGAATGCCCCAGAAGCCCTCGCGTATGAGGGATGTCCACGCCGCCCAAAACAAGCCGGCGCCCCTCGGCGAACGCGTGCACATCGTAGCCCTGTCCGATGCGCAAAGACGCAGGATCGAAGAACCCCCTTTGGCCCGCCATCATTCCATACCCTTCATGAACATGGCCCGAACGGCGGCCACCAACATGAGGTAGTCCTCCGGAACCGTCAGCTTGATGTTGTCGCGCTTGCCCTCCACCACAAGCACCTTGCCGCCCAGCCGCTCGATGAGCGACGAGTCGTCCGTGCCCACGAAGCCGTCGGAGAGCGCCGAGGCGTGCGCGCGGCGGTAGATGCCGGCGCGGAACACCTGCGGCGTCTGCGCGTTCCAGAACGCGCGGCGGTCGGGGGTGCCCACGATAACGCCGTTCTCCACCACCTTGAGCGTGTCGACGGCCGGGTGCCCCACCACGGCGCCGTCGGCATCGATGTTGCCCTTGAGCGTGTTGATGGTGTGCGCGATAAGCTCGGGGGTGACCAGCGGCCGCGCACCGTCGTGCAAGATGACGTAGCCGTAGTCGTCGGGAACGTACTCCAATCCGGAAAACGCCGACTCCTGGCGCGTGGAGCCCGACGGCGCCACCACCACAGGGGTCACGAACGGGAACGGGTCCACGGCGCGCTTGAGGTACTCGTCGCAGCGCTCCTCCGGGCACACGATCACGATGAGGCCGATGTCCCCCACCGCGTCGAACGCCTCGGCCGACCACGTCAGGACGGGCTTGCCGGCAATCTCCACCAGCTGCTTGCCGCCCTCCTTGCCGAAGCGCTCCCCCGTGCCGCCGGCCAAGATGACGGCAGCCGTCTGGGGGTGCTTGTCCACCTCGCCCTTGAGGCCGCCCATCGCCTGCGAGATCGCGTCGAAGTCGAAGTGGTCCAAAACAAGCTCGGGCGATCTGAGCACCTCTGACGAGAACACGGGATCGATGGTCTTGGGCATGGTCGTCCTCACGGTTGGTTTGCAATACGCTCCCAGTATACGACAAATCCCGGCGCCGATGAGCGCCGGGATTCGCGCAAAACGCGGTTCGGCCGGGGCGCCGGCCCTCCTAGTCCGCCGCGCCGCCGGCGGCCGAGCCGCCACCGCGCACACCGGCGTGACCCAGGTCGTAGTTCGTCAGCAGAAGCTCCGCCTCGCGCGCGATGCTGTCGCGTTTGCGCGGCTCGGGGATGGCACCCGACCCCTGCGCGAACACAAGCTCGCCGTCGGCCGCGTCCACGTCGATGATGGACCCGCTCGTCCACTTGCCCTCGAGGATCTCCTCGGACAGCGGATCCTCCAGCAGGCGCTGGATGGCGCGGCGCAAAGGACGCGCGCCGTAGGTGGCGTCGGTGCCCTCCTTGGCAATGAGCTTGCACGCCGCATCGCTCAAGTTGATGGACATGTTCTGCGCGATCAAGCGCTCGCGCAGATCGGCCACCATGAGCTTCACAATTTCGCCGATCTGCTCGGCGGTCAAGCTCTTGAACACGATGATCTCGTCGATGCGGTTCAAGAACTCGGGCCTGAAAAGCTTCTTCATCTCGGCCATCACGCGGCTTTTGATCTCCTTGTCGGAAAGCCCCGCACGCTCCTCGGTGGAAAAGCCCAGCGTCGTGGGTTGGGCGATCTCGCGCGCGCCCACGTTCGACGTCATGATGATGACCGTGTTGCGGAAATCCACCGTGCGGCCCTGCGCGTCGGTTAAGCGCCCCTCCTCCAGAATCTGGAGCAAGATGTTGAACACGTCGGGGTGCGCCTTCTCTATCTCATCGAACAGCACCACCGAGTAGGGACGCTGGCGCACGGCCTTGGTGAGCTGGCCGCCCTCGTCAAAGCCCACGTAGCCCGGAGGGCTGCCCACCAAACGCGACACGCTGTGCTTCTCCATGTACTCGGACATATCGAAGGACAAAAGCGCGTCCTCGGAGTTGAACAGGAACTCCGCGAGCGCCTTCGAAAGTTCGGTTTTGCCCACGCCCGAAGGACCCAGGAAAATGAACGAGCCGGCCGGGCGCTTGGGGTCTTTAAGGCCCGAACGCGAACGGCGGATGGCCTTCGACAGCGCCGTGACGGCCTCCTCCTGGCCGATGACGCGCTCATGCAGCACGGCCTCCATACGCAGAAGCTTCTCCGTCTCGGCCTCGGTGAGGTTGCTCACCGGCACGCCCGTGGTCATGGACACCACGTCGGCTATGTCCTCCACGGTCACCTGGTGGACGGACTTCTGCGAGTCCTCCTCCCACTGCTTCTCGGCCTCCTCGCGCTTCTTTTTAAGCTCGGACTCCTGGTCGCGCAGCTGGGCGGCGCGCTCGAAGTCCTGCGCGGCAATGGCGCTATCCTTCTCGGAGCGGACGCGGCGCAGCTCGTCGTCCAGTTCGCGCAGCTCCTTGGGCAGCGTCATGTTGCGGATGCGCATGCGCGCGCCCGCCTCGTCCAGCACGTCGATGGCCTTGTCGGGCAGGTAGCGGTCCTGAATGTAGCGGCTTGAAAGCGCCACGGCCGCCTGCAGCGCCTCGTCGGTGAAGTGCACCTGATGATGCGCCTCGTAACGGTCGCGCAGGCCCTCCATGATGCGCATGGCCTGCTCCTCGTTGGGCTCGCCCACGGTGATGGGCTGGAAGCGGCGCTCCAGCGCGGAGTCCTTCTCCAGGTGCTTGCGGTACTCGTCGATGGTGGTGGCGCCGATCACCTGTATCTCGCCGCGCGACAGCGGCGGCTTCAGGATGGCGGCCGCGTCGATGGAACCCTCGGCCGAGCCCGCGCCGATGAGCGTGTGCATCTCGTCGATGAACAGGATGATGTCGCCCGCGTCCATGACCTCCTTGATGCACTTCTTCA
>NZ_CBDTNW010000084.1:0-11112 GCF_965361815.1 Rubneribacter sp. | reverse complement strand
GGATCTCGATGTCGGGATCGAGCATCGTGATGCTGGCCTCGAAGCGCACCTGGTCGTTGCCCTTGCCCGTGCAGCCGTGGGCGATGTGCTTCGCGCCGAACTTGTGCGCGGCGTCCACGAGGTGCTTCGAGATGAGCGGCCGCGAAAGCGCCGAGACGAGCGGGTACTTGTTCTCGTAGAGGGCATTGGCCGCAAGCGCCTTGGACAGGTACTCTTTGGCGAACGTGTCCCGCATGTCCACGACGAGGCAGTCGAGCGCGCCGGCCTTGAGGGCCTTCTGCTTGATCTTCTCAAGCCCCTCGTGCTCTTGCCCCACGTCGCCGACCACGGCGATGACGTCAAGCCCCTTCTCCTCCTGAAGCCACTTGATGCATACGGAGGTGTCGAGGCCGCCCGAGTACGCGAGTACGACTTTGTCTTTCTGATCAGCCATGACGATAGTCCTTTCCCTATGGGTTCGCATTTGCGGGTATGCCCGGGTCTACGATGCGGGACACAGGCGGGGCGCGGATTCGCACGACCGGGAGTCGGCATGCGGATACACGAATTCCTGTGCGCATCGCGGCTTTTCGCGACGGCGTGAGCGCCGGGCGGCCCTCACGGCTTCATGCTGCTTGGCAGCGTTTGGGAGAAGAGGGAGAAAAGCGTCCCTCGCGCAAAAGACAGACGACTAACGTCGTCGCAGACGGTCGATGGCGCGCTCGACCTCGATGGCCATCTCGGGGCTTTCAGCCGCGATCATGATGGTGTTGTCGCCCGCCACGGTGCCCAAGGCGCCACGCAGGTTGGCTTTGTCGAGCGCGGCGGAAACGCCGGCGGCACCGCCGGAAAACGTCTTCACCACCACCATGTTGCCAGCCACGTGCACCTCTTCAACCAGTTCGGAAACCATGCGCTGGAGCCGCATCTCCTCGGGAAGAACGTAGAAGCCCTCCCGCGACTTCACCAGACCCATGTCCATGATGTCGCGGGAGATGGTCGCCTGCGTGCATTCGTAGCCTGCGGCCTGCAGCTGGTTCGCAAGATCCCGCTGCGTTTTGACATTGTGCTCGCGAATGATGTCGCGAATAATGTCATGCCGTTGCTGCCGCTTCCTCATGCCTGCGATTCTCTCTGTTCTCCGAGGATAAACACATACGGTTCCACTTTCGCATTTTCGCATGGCGTATGCAGAATCGCGCAAATACGCCTCGAAAATATGCAGTAAATAGTACCTTATATCGGGAGGCTTCGGGTCCAGAATTTTCAAAAGTGCGGAAAGATTCCCGCAAACGCGGCCTCCCGCCCCGCCCCGACCTCCAGAACGCCTGGAAGCCGGGACGGGGCGCCATCGATCGCTCAGAGGATGCGGCCCAGGCGCTCGCAAAGCGCGTCGACGTCCGCCTCCGCGCACACGAGCGGGGGCAGGAAGCGCAGCGTGCGCGGCCCGGTGCTGTTGAGCAGCAGGCCCTCGTCCAAGCCTGCGGCCACCACGTCGGGCGCGCTCGCGCCCTCGTCCAGATCGGCGGCCACCATGAGGCCCAAGCCGCGCACCTCGGCCACATGGGGCAAGGCGGCGAGCTTCTCGCGCAAGTAGGCGCCGACGCGCTCGACGCTTTGGGCGACGCCCTCGTCGGCAAGGGCGCGCAAGGTTGCCTCGGCGGCCGCCATGGCAAGGCAGCTGCCCCCGAAGGTGGAGCCGTGGTCGCCCGCCGCGAAGGAATCGGCCACCTCCGCCCGCGCGGCGCACATGCCCATGGGAAAGCCCGAGGCGATCCCCTTGGCGATGGTCACCACGTCCGGCGCCACGCCGAAATGCTGGAACCCGAACGGATGCGTGCCGCACCGGTAGACGCCGCATTGGATCTCGTCGCACATGAGCAGGGCGCCGCGCTCCTGCGTGAGGCGCCGGGCGGCTTGCAGGAACTCGGCCGTGCAGGGGTGCACGCCGCTCTCCCCTTGGACGCACTCCACCATGAGCGCGCAGATCGCATCCCCCTGCTCGGCAAACAGCGCCTCCAAGGCGTCCACGTCGTTGATGGACGCGCGGACGAAGCCGTCGGGCAGGGGCTGGAACGCCTCCTGCTTGGCGGGTTGCGCCGTGGCCGCAAGCGTGGCGAGCGTGCGCCCGTGGAAGCTGTTGCCCAGCGTGACGATGATCCGCGGCGCCGCGTCGGCAGCGGCGCGGGCGGCGTCCTCGTCGGCGCCGGAGGCAAGCGCAGCGGCGTGGGCGCGCTTCTTGGCATGCAGGCGCGCCAGCTTGAAGGCGCACTCGTTCGCCTCGGCGCCCGAGTTCGAGAAGAAGCTTCGCCACGGCGCACGCTCCTTTTCGGGCACGCACGCGTTCAACAGGTCCGACACCGCGCGGGCAACTTCGCCGCGATGTTCGATGTAGTAGTAGTTGCTCACATGCACGAGCGTTTCCGCCTGGTCGCGGATCGCCGAGACGAGGGCCGGATGGCAGTGGCCCAGGCTGACCGCGCCCACGCCGGACACGAAGTCCAGATACGCGCGGCCTTCGGAATCCTCCACCCGCATGCCCCTGCCCCGCACCAGCTCGACCGGCTTGCGGGCGTACGTGCCCATGACGTAGGCGGACTCGAGCCGCTCTTCCTCGTTGAAACCCATCGTGCGCGTCTCCTAACCGTTGATCGAAGCGCCGGATCCGTTGCCGGGCAGGCGGTTTTCTATGAGCTTCGAAGCGAAATTGCCCAGAGGATGCGCGTCGAACGTGCACGCCTCCTCGGTGGAATGCATCGTGGTGCCCACGCCCGTGCTGGTCAGAAGCTCCAGCAACAGGGCATGCGGCGTGGTGCCGTTCAGGATGTGAGCGCGGAACACGCCCGATTCAAGGGCGTTGATGCACGACTTCAGCTTGGGGATCATGCCGGTGGACACGATGTTGTTCTCCACCATGTACTGCGCCTCGAACAGCGTCAGGTTGGAGATGAGCGTGTCCTTGTCGTCGAAGTTCTCGTACAGGCCGTCCACGTCGGTGAGGAAGATCACCTTGTGCGCGCCGATGGCCGCCGCGATGTGCCCGGCCACCATGTCGGCGTTCACGTTGTAGAAGCCCCCGTCCTCCCCAAGCGCCACCGACGCCACGACGGGAATGTAGTCGCCCTCCACGAGGTCGTCGAGCAGCGGGCGGTTGATGCGGGTGATGCTCCCGACGCGGCCGAGCTCGGGATCGGCCTGCTTGGCCACGATGACGCCCGCGTCGGCGCCGGACACGCCGACGGCGAAATTGCCGTGGGCGTTGAGCGTTTCCACAAGTTCCTGGTTCACCTTGCCCATGAGCACGGTGCGCACAAGCTCCATGGCCTCGGGCGTGGTGACGCGCTGGCCCTCCCTGAACTCCACGGGCAGCTGCATGCGGTCCATGGCCTCGGTGATGGCCTTCCCTCCGCCGTGGACGATCACGGGGTTCACCCCGACGATCTTGAGCAGCACGATGTCGCTCATGACGTCGGCGCGCAGCTGCTCGTCCACCATGGCCGAGCCGCCGTATTTGATGACGACGGTCTTTCCGGTGATGTTCTTGATCCAGGGGAGCGCCTCGACGAGGACCTCCGCCGCCTTATGCGATGCGCCCTTCGGGCGCGTGTCCTTTGCGTACTTCATGATCGGTAATCTCCGTTTATCGTAACGTAATCGTGCGTGAGATCGCACGTCCAAACCGTGGTTTCCTCATCTCCCGCGCCCAGATCGACGTCGATGACGACCTCCGGGGCCTCAAAGCGCCGCAGGGCCTCGTCCTCGTCGAACGCGACGGTCAGGCCGCCGCGGCACACGGGCATGCCCATGATGTCGATGGCCGCATCCTCCTGGCGAAACGTCGCGCCCGACTTGCCGATGGCCGCCGCGATGCGGCCCCAATTGGCGTCATGGCCGTACACCGCCGTTTTGACGAGCGGCGAGTTGGCCACCGCGCGCGCCGCCGCGTCGGCGTCGGCGGGCGTGGCGGCGCCGGACACGTTCACCGTGACGAGGCGCGTCGCGCCTTCTCCGTCGGACGCCATGGCACGGGCAAGGCTTTGGCACACCGCGCAAAGCGCCTCCTCGAACCGCTCGAACGCAGGGCCGTTGGGGTCGAAGGCCGGCGCGCCGCCCGAAGCGGCGGCGCCGCTCGCGAACAGGAAGCACGAGTCGTTCGTGGAGGTGTCGGAGTCCACCGTCACCTTGTTGAAGCTCTCGCCGACCGCGCGGACGAGCGCCCCGTGGAGCGCGTCGGGCGCCACGGGGGCGTCGGTGGTGAGCACCGCGATCATCGTGGCCATGTCCGGCATGATCATGCCGGATCCCTTTGCCATGCCGCCCACCGTGAACGTGCATCCGTCGTAGCCCGCGCCGTCGCCCGAAAACGTCGCGACGGCCTCTTTGGGCCGGGTGTCCGTGGTCATGATGGCACGCGCGGCGTCGGAGCCGCCGGCGATCGAGAGCGCGGCCGCAGCCGCGGGCACGCCGGAGACGAAGGGATCGAGCGGCAGATGAACGCCGATGACGCCCGTGGAGGCGACGAGCACCTCCGACGCCGGGCAGCCCACCGCGTCAGCTGCGATCTGCGCTGTGCGGCGTGCGGCCTCAAGACCGGCCTCACCCGTGGCGGCGTTCGCATTGCCCGAGTTCACCACCACCGCGCGCGCGGTTCCGTAGCCCGCGCCGTCCAGCTGCTCGCGCGACACCGCAACCGGCGCCGAGCAGAACACGTTCTTGGTGAACACCGCAGCGCATGCGCACGGCTCGTCAGCCACAACGAGCGCCAGGTCGAGACGACCGGGCTCCTTGCGAAAGCCCGCGTGGATTCCCGCCGCGCGAAAGCCCCGCGCCGCCGTCGCGCCGCCTGCGCCCTCCGGAGGAGGGACTGCGGCCCCGAACGGGGCCGAAACGGGACGCAAAGGCGCCGGAGCCGTGGTCTGTTGCATCATCATGGCAGCCTTTCTCTTGCTGGCGATCGGCGGGGATCAGACGGGAACGGCGATGGACTCGAGGCCGCGGGCCTCCGGAAGGCCCCACACCCTGTTGGCGCACTGGACGGCCTGGCCGGCCGCGCCCTTCGCCAAGTTGTCTATGGCGCACACCGCGACGAGCATGCGCGCGGATCCGTTGACGGCCACGCCGACATGAGCGTAGTTGGTGCCGACGACCGAGGAGGTCTTCGGCATAAAGCCTGCATCGAGCACGCGCACGAAAGGCGCGTCGTCATAGAACGAGCGGTAAAGCTCCACGACCTCCGCCGCGTCGGCGGGAGCGTCGGGCGCAAGGGGAAGGTTCACCGTGGAGAGAAGCCCGCGGTTGAGCGGGGCGAGATGCGGCGTGAACACGAGGCGGCCCTCCAACCCGAGAATCTGCTCGATCTCGGGAGTGTGGCGATGCGTGGCCACGCCGTACGCCTCCAGGTTTTCGTCGGCAAAGCAGAAATGCGTGCGGGACGTGGCCTTCTTGCCCGCCCCGGTGACGCCCGATATGGCATCGACCACAACCGGCGCGCCCTTAGCGACAATCCCTGCGCGCACGGCGGGCGCTGCGGCGAGCGAGGTGGCCGTGGGATAGCATCCCGCGCACCCCACGAGCGCCCCGCGCCCGGCCCGCCGGTCCTCCGCAGCGCGGGCGAGGTCGTCGCCGAACAGCTCGGGCAGGCCGAACGCGGCGCGGGCAAGCAGGTCGGTTTGGGTGTGGGGCGTGGCGTACCATCGCTCGTAGACGCCCGGGTCCTTCAGGCGAAAGTCGGCCGACAGGTCTACCACCACAGCGCCCCTCTCCACAAACCGCGGCGCCATGGCGAGCGCCGCGGTGTGCGGCACGGCCAAAAACACAAGGTCGCACTCATCGAGCGCCGGATCGTCGTGCGAGGCGAACACCAAATCGGTTGCTCCGAGAAAGCCGGGGTACTCCGCCGACACGGGCGTGCCGGCCAGCTCGTTGGAGGTGACAACGGACAGCTCGAGATCGGGATGGCGCAGCGCAAGCCTCGTCAACTCGATGCCGGCGAACCCCGCCGCCCCCACGATACCCGTCGCGATCGCCATGTCGATCCCTCCGTCCTCCGGCCCGATACGCGGGCGCGATGCTTCGCGGCCCCTCGCCCGCCCATGTGCCCGACGGCGGGGACCCGCATTGACGGATACCATCCTAGGAAAGTTCGAACCTTTTGACAAGCGGGGAAACGAAAACGCAACGCACGAAACCAGGCTGGAGCAAGGAGGAAGGAAACGGTGAGCGGAAGCCGGCCCGCGGGGAGTTCGGCGATCCCCTCACCTGTTGGGAGTGTGGCGGTACGTGGGCACGGCGTCCTCCAGAATGGCCACCGCTTCGGCGTCGGTCTTCTCCAGGGCCGCCTCCAGCTCTTTGAGCTTCGCAGCCACCTCGTCGTAGCCGATGTCCTGACCGGTGGACACCATGATGGACTGGTTGTCCGTGGGAAGCGTGCTCTCCTCGTCCATGAGCAGCTCCTCGTACATCTTCTCGCCTTCGCGCAGGCCGGTGAACGCGATTTTGACGTCCACGTCGGGCGTGAGGCCCTGAAGCTGGATGAGCCCTCGCGCCAAGTCGACGATCTTGACCGGCTCGCCCATGTCAAGGATGAATATCTCACCGCCACGCGCCATGCCGCCTGCTTGAATGACCAGGCGCGACGCCTCGGGAATGGTCATGAAGAAGCGCTCGATGTCCGGGTGGGTGACGGTGACCGGCCCTCCGGCCGCTATCTGACGCTGGAACACCGGGATGACGCTGCCGTTGGAGCCCAAGACGTTGCCGAAGCGCACGGCCGAGAAGATGGTCTTCGACGTGCGGGCGTAGTACTGCATCACCATCTCCCCCATGCGCTTGGTGGCGCCCATGACGCTGGTGGGGTTCACCGCCTTGTCCGTGGAGATGAAGATGAAGCGCGCAGCGCCGTAGGCGTCGGCCGCGCGCACGGTGTTGAGCGTGCCGAACACGTTGTTGCGCAGCGCCTCCCGCGGGCACGCCTCCATGAGGGGCACGTGCTTGTGGGCCGCCGCATGGAACACCGCGCCGGGACGGTACTTCTCGAACACCTCCCTCACGCGCCGCTCCTCGCACACGCTGCCGATCTCGATGACCACGTCGATGTCGTCGTATTCGGACAAAAGCTCGTTGCGCAGCATGTAGGCGTCGTTCTCGTAGATGTCGAAGACGACGATGCGGGCGGGGGCCACCGCGCACAGCTGCCGGCACAGCTCGCTGCCGATGGAGCCGCCGCCGCCTGTGACGAGCACCGTCTCGCCGGCGATGTAGCCGGACACGGCGCGGGTGTTCAGCACGATCTCCTCGCGGCCCAGAAGATCCGCCACATCGACGTCACGCAGCCGAACATCGCCTATCTCGTCGAGCGAGAGCTCCCGCACGTTGGGCAGGGTGCGCAGCTTGCAGTCGGTTTTGGTGCACTCCCCGTAGATGCGCTTGCGCTCTTCGGGCGTGGAAGAGGGGATGGCCACCACGATCTGCTCGATGCCGTACTTGTCCACAAGGTTCACGATGTCGTCGGTGGTGCCCTCCACCTTCACACCGTGGATGCGGCTGCCGCGCTTGGCCCGGTCGTCATCGGTGGCCACGAGGGGGATTCCGGGCATGAGGGGGTCCATCGAGGCCATGCGTCCGATGGCGAGCGATCCGGTCTCGCCCGCGCCGACCACGAGCGTGCGGGGGCGGTCGCAGGGGCGCTGCGCGGACGCCAAAGCGCGCCCTTTTTGCCGCATGACCCGGAACAAAAACCGCATGCCGCCCATGAAGAAGATGAGCAGGAAGCAGGCGACGAAGAACACACGGATGGGAAGCCGCACGTCTATGACCCAGAGGAACACCGCGCCGCCGAGCGTGGAGAGGACCACGGCCAAGACGATCTGGATGACCTCGTCGACGCTGGCGTACTCCCACAAATTGTTGTACAGGCGGAACATGGCCAGGACCACCACGTTGATGACGGCGAGGATGCCCAAGATGAAATAGATCTCGTTGTTGACGAACACCTCTCCCTCGACGTCGGTCAAAAGGGAGGCGAGCCAGTAGGCGGCGTACGTCGCAAATATGTCGAGCAGCAAAAGCAGCGCTGTTCTTTTTGTGATATGAACGTCCAAACCCAGCCTCGTCCTCGAATGGAAAAACGAATGGATTCCGATTTGCCGACAAGGTCGGCGACCGAAAGAGTATTGTATACAAAGTACGGTACGATTGCATGGAAGGTGCAGGGTTCAGGGAGCTTGCTACATGAATAAAACAGTCGCATGCGAACGACGCGACGCGCCGGGCGAAGTTCGCAACCAACCCGCGAGAAAGAGCAACATCGATGCTCTGACGGCGTACTTCGAAAGCGGCGTGAAGCCGGCGGGAACGCACGGCGATCTGGGGATAGAGCTTGAGCATACCATCGTGCGCGATGACGGATCGCCGGTCCCCTACCGCGGCGAGCACGGCGTGGCCTGGCTGCTCGATCAGCTGCGCAGCTCCTATCCCGACGTCACGACGGACCCGGAAGGGGACCTTCTGGGCGTGTCGCGTCCCGGAGAGGCCGTCACCATCGAGCCGTCCGCGCAGCTGGAGCTTTCGGCGGGACCGTTCGCCAACCTGGCTGCGGCGGAAAGGGCGTTCGCCTCGTTCGAGGAGCTGCTCGAAGGCATCCTCTCCCCCCTTGGCATGAGGGCGATCACGGAAGGGTACCACCCCACGGCGGCAGCGCGCGACCTTGAGCTCATCCCAAAGCAGCGCTACGACTTCATGAACCGCTACCTGGGAGAGCGGGACACGTGCGGACCGTGCATGATGCGCGGAAGCGCGTCCACCCAGATCTCCATCGACTACACGAGCGTCGAGGACTGCCTGCGAAAGCTGCGCCTGGCCTACGCCGCCGTGCCGCTGCTGTCGCTCATCTGCGACAACGCCCCTGTGTTCGAAGGGACGCCCCGCACGCGCAAACTGGTCCGCACGCACATCTGGCGCCACGTGGACAACGACCGCTGCGGCCTGGTCCCCGGCGTCCTCGATCCCTCGTTCACGCTGCGCCGCTACGCCTCCTACATCTTGGACACGCCCGCGATCCTGGTCCCCTGCTCTGACGGAGGATGGCGCTACTCCGAGCAGACGTTCGGCGACATCTACGCCGAACGCACGATGACCCGCGCGGAGGTGGAGCACGCGGTGTCGATGTTCTTCAACGATGTCCGACTGAAAACCTACATAGAGATCAGGCCGGCCGACGCGATGCCCGTCCCCTACGCGCTGGCCTACGCGGCCCTCGTCAAGGGCCTGTTCTACCTGCCGGAGAACCTGGATGTGCTCGACGCTCTGTTCTCGCACGTGCGGTCCGCCGACTACGAGCGGGCGAAGGTCGACCTCATGGCGCGCGGCTACGAAGCCGAGGTGTACAAACGCCCTGCGGCCAAGCTGTGCGACCGGCTCTTCGAGCTGGCCCGTCGCGGGCTTGACGCCGACGAGCAAGCGTACCTGGAGCCTTTAGGAAACCTGGTCGAAAGGCGCATCACGCTGGCCGACCTGGCCGAGGAGAAACGGTGAGCAACGAAGGCCGGATGGCGACGGTGACCTTTCGGGGGTTTTTCGACGACGGGACCGTGTTCATCGACCAGACCGCGCAGCCCGTGGAGTTTCCCTGCATCGACGGATGGATGCCGCCGGCCTTCGTCAACGCGGTGCGCGGCATGGCTCCGGGCGAGACGCGCACCGTGCGCGTGGGCGCCGACGAGGCGTACGAGGAAAGGACGCCCGACCGCCTGCTGAGCATCCCGCTTGAAGACGTTCCGCAACAGGTTCGTTTGGCCGTGGGCGAGATAGCCACCCTCGAGCGCCCCGACGGGAGCGCCTATCCCGCGCGTCTTGTGGAGGTTGGGGAAACACAAGCCGTTTTCGATTTGAACCATGACGCCGTCTGCAAGGCGCTGAACTTCGAAATCGCCTTGCTGAGCGTGCGGGACCTTCCCGACCGGATGCGCTTTGAAACCTCTTTTGGAACTTGTGGCGAGTTGGAGCAGGCTCGGTCCGAGGACCGAAACGCGCACCCGCTCGGGTAAACTGACGGCATCGACCCCGACGAAAAGGAGCTCTCCATGAGCAACGAAGGCAAAATTGTCAAGGTGCATTACACGGGAACGCTCGACGACGGATCGAAGTTCGATTCGTCCGTCGATCGCGGCGAACCCATCGAGTTCACGTGCATGGCGGGCCAGATGATCCCCGGGTTCGACGCCGCCGTGAAGGACATGGCCGAAGGCGAGACGAAGACCGTGCGCATCCCCACCGGCGAAGCGTATGGAGAGAGGGACGAGAACCTGGTCAGGCGCATGCCCATCGACCGGATCCCCGACGGGGACAAGCTCCCCGTCGGACAGACCGTGTATATGATGGGACCGGGAGGGCAGCCCTTCCCCGTGCTCGTCAAGGCCATCGAAGACGGCATTGCGACGCTCGACATGAACCACAACCTCGCCGGCGAGGCCCTCACCTTCGAAATCACGTTGGTGGAGGTTGCCGACTAGCCGCCTGGCGCCCGACCCGACCAAGGCCGGGCGCCGCCCTCACGAGCCGACGGCACAGGTCAAGCTCGCACAGGAGGTTGAGGCGCCCGACCCGGTCGGCCGACGCCGACCGGTAGCCGAGATCGAGCGGATCCGGCACCGCAAGCCCGAAGGCGCGCGCCCGCTCCGCCCGCAGATCGGATGCCGCAGCGGGCAGACCATCCGAATCCGCAGGAGAGCCCAACGCCCAAGCGGCCTCCTCCCGCATCCTCCCCGCGACGGCGGCGTCGTGCGCGAACCCGAAGAACGTCATTTCCCAGAACGCGGAGGCGAGCGCGAGGTATCGCTCGCGGACGCACCACCTCCCGTCCAGGCACACGCGGCTCGCCAGCACCGTTTCCCACGGGTCCGCCGAGTAGACGCGCACAGGCAAAGGCTCCTCGAAAACGGCTTTTCCGGCCTCGTGCGAACCGAGTGCCCGCGCTGCGGCGGCCACGTCGTCGGCGAGAAGCAGGCGAGCCCCCACGCGCCGCTCGATCAGGCCCGTATCCCCCTTGAGCACGAATGACTTGGCCGGCAGGATAGCGGGGGCACGGACGCGCTCTCTCTTCTTCGGTAGCGACCGCACGAAGGAGAAGGGAGAGCG
>NZ_CBDTNW010000083.1:0-4603 GCF_965361815.1 Rubneribacter sp. | reverse complement strand
GGCGCGGGCGATGCCGCGCCTGCGCGTCAGCGTTGTTATGCCAGGTCGCCAGCCATGTGGCGCACGGCGTGGCGGGCGAAGGTGATGGTGCGCCCGCACGCGCAGCCCACGATGTACTCGGGGTAGTTGTTGCCGAACACGCTGCCGGAGCAGTCGCCGGCGGCGTAGAGGCCCTCGATGGGCTTCGCGTCGGCGTCCACCACTTGCATGTCCTCGTTGATGCGCAGGCCGTCCACCGTGGTCAGAAGCGAGCCGCCGTACCACACGCCGTAGAACGGCGCAGTGCGCAGCGCGGACAGGCGGTAGGCCTCCTTGCCGAAGTCGGCGTCGTCCTGCGCGTCGTAGAAGCCGTTGTACTTCTCCACCTCGGCCAGGAACGCCTCCTTGGCCTCGCCTTCGAACCCCAGCTTGTCGGCCAGCTCGTCGATGGTGTCGGCCTTCACCATGACGCCCTTCTCAAGCTCGGCGGCGTAGATGTCGTCGATGGGGGTGTCGGCCTCTTTGGCCAGCAGCTGCTGGGTCTGGCGCGAGCAGCCGATGGTGCTGAAGCGCTTCACGTCCTCTTTGAGGTTGGAGTCGAACACCTGGCAGAACACGCCGCCCTCGTGCTCGGCCGCTGCGAAGCAGCAGAAGTCGTAGGGCGTGGACTCGTTCACGAAGCGCCTGCCGTCGCGCGCCACCTTCATGAACGGCTGGGAACCCAGGTTGAACTGCTTGTCGGTGCCCACGAACGTGGCCACCTCGCCCGGCTCGCTGATGATGCCCGCGTTCTCGCCCGGCTTGACGGCGCCGCGGTCGAAGATCATCGGCGCGCCGATGCTGTCCTTCTGCCCGCCGGCCCACATGGCCGCCTTGATGCCCTCGCCCACGTTGTTGGGAGAGCCGTACTGCAGCGTGACGCAGCGGTCGACCAACGGGTTGCACGCGCGCAGCATCTCGGCGTTGCTGTTGTACCCGCCGGTGGTCAGCAGCACGCCCTTCTCGGCGTCGATGCGCACGTAGCCGTCGCCCGTCTCGAAGATGGCGCCGGTCACCTTGCCGGAGTCGTCCTGCACCAGTTTGACCAGCTTGTGGTTGTAGGTGACGTCGTAGCCCTTCTCGTTGATGTAGGCCAGCAGCACCTTGTTGCGCTCAAGCGACTCGCCGGCGGCGTCCTTGCCCGAGTAGTAGTGCTCCATCGGGAACAGCGCGAAGCTCGTGCCGCCCGTGGCGTGGTCGATGTCGTTGTCGAAAGCGCAGGTCATGCCAGCTGAGGTGAGGATAGGGTCAAGCCAGTCGGTGACCTCGGCGCTCTCGCGGATCCACACGCGGATGACGCGCTGGTCGCACTGGCCGGAAGCGTAGCGCGAGAACTCGTTGAGCAGCTGCTGCTCGTTCACGTGCGCCCCGGCGGCCTCGGTGTACTTGGTGTTGATGGCGCCGAACCAATGGCGCGTCTTCTGCACCGACCCGGTCTTCTCGCAGATGGTGAAGTCAAGCCCCAGATCGGCGGCCGTGGCCGCTGCCGCCATGCCGCCGTTGCCGGCGCCCACGATCAAAAGCTCGGTGCTCTTCGTCTCCACAATGTCGCCCTCGGCGATCTCGGGCGCGCTGCCCAGCCAGTCGGCCTGGACGTTCGCCGCGTCGGCGGCCTGCGCTTCCGCTGCGTTGGCGGCGCCGGAGGCGCTCGCGTCCTTCGCCTGGGGCGCGCAACCGGCCAGGCCCATGGCGGCCAGCGCGCCCACGCCGGCGGCGCCGGCGAGGAAGCCGCGGCGGGACAGTCCCTGCGTTGCAACGTTCTTCATGATGGTTCCCTCCTTATGAAGCGGTGTGCGATGCGCCGTGCGCATCCTTGCCCCCATCATGCCGTGCGCCCCGGTTCCCGTCCTCACCGCCAAAGGACCAACTTGCGGGGCGTCGGCGCGGTTTTCTTCTCACCCCTCTGGTACCAGAATGGGCGTTTTCCCTTGTCGGCGAGGGGTGAAGTGCGGTAGGCTGTGCAAACGGACACCAGGGGAGGGACGGAGCCGAGGCCGATGAACGCCGTCAGGGAATCGCAATCGCCGCAGCAGCCGGACGCGAAGGCGCCGCGCTTCGCCGTCACGCCTTCGTGGGCACGCTGCCTAGCGGCGCTCACAGCCGAGCTGTTCGGCACGTGGCTCACCAACGCGGCGCTCTACCCGCAGTACATGGACGTGCTGCCCGCCGCGCGCGACGCGTCGTCGCTTGTGGGCGTGGCGACGCTCGTGGCGTTGGCCGTGTGGGCGCTGCGCAAGCCGGCCTCCCTCGACGAGCGCTCTATCACGGCGGCGTCCTTCGTGCTGTTTTCGGCGGGCTTCGCGCTCATCGTGCTGGGCATCGTGCAGCAGTCGGCGGCCTTGCTGTTGGTGGGCGCGTGCGTGCGCTCGGTTGGATCGCGCTGGGTGGTCGTGCTCATGGGCATATCGCTGTGCAAGCTGGGCAAGCGCCCATGCATGCTGTGCATCGCGTCGGCGTTCGTGGCAAGCTACCTGCTGAGGCTGCCGTTTGGTGGCATGGATTCTACGGTGTCTTTGCTCGTGCTGTTCGTGCTGCCGTTTGCCACCTACGCGGCGGTGCGGCCCTTGGCCCTTGAGATGCTGGCGACCATGAAGCGGGCGGTGCCCCCGGTGGAGGCGTCCGTCACCCAGCCTGCGGCTTACCTGCCGTTCGCCCACGGATTGTTCGTGGCCATCTTCATCTTCCGCATCGCCTACGGTTTCGCGCTCACGTTCGGCGCGGTGGACGGCAATCCGCAGCAGACGTTTTTCGGTTTGGCTCCGGTGGCCATTTTGCTGGCGATGGCGCTTACCCCCAAGGTGCCGAAGGCCGATGTGCTCTACCAGGCTGCGGCGCTGTTCGTGGTGGGGGGCTTTTTGGCGGTGGTGGTGCTGGCCGGGCGCGTTCCAAACGATTTGGCGCTGGCGAACGGGCTTCTGTACGCAGGAAGCGAGTGCTTTGACGCGCTCATGTGGTTTGCGCTGGCCTCAATCGGCGCGCGCAACGCGGTGAACGCGCTCGCCGTGTTCGCCTGGGGGCGCGCCGCGTCCTCTGCGGGGCTGCTGTGCGGCGCCACGGTGGGGCACGCCGTGAACGCCGCCCCGGACGCGCTTGCCGTGTCGGCGGGCATCGCGGCGGTGCTCTTCCTGTTCGTGGCCATGAACTTCACCGTGCTGAAGCCTTTTGGGTTCCAGGCCACCATCGACGGCGTGCGCGCGACCGAGCCCGTGGCGCCCCTGCCGACCTCGGCGGGTTTGCGGGAGAAGAGCGCCGCCGTGGCCGCCCGCTGCCGCCTCACCCCGCGCGAGACGGAGCTTCTGGAGCTGTTGGCGCACGGCCGCAACGGCCCGTTCATCCAGGAGAAGCTCGTGCTGTCGCGCAACACGGTGAAAACCCACGTGGCCAACATCTACGCCAAGCTGGGCGTCCACTCCCAGCAAGAGCTCATCGACCTCGTGGAGCAGGCCGACGTCTCCACGGGCGAGGCTGCCCGGCAGCCCGGTTCATGAGCGGCGGATGCGGCTTTCGACGTCCTGCGGTGCGGTGCGGCGGCACGCGGCCGGCTCAGTGGACCTTGGGTTGGACGTGGGTTTCGGATGTTCATCATTGACCGCTCTTGTGCGCCCGGCTACAATGTGTACCCGCACATCAAGGCGGCGTGGGCCGTTAGCTCAGTTGGTAGAGCAGGGGACTTTTAATCCCAAGGTCGCGGGTTCGATTCCCTCACGGCCCACCATTTACCCCGCCGGTTGTGCGCAGCCTTCGGGCAGTTTACGCTGGGCCATCGTCCAACGGCAGGACTCTGGATTTTGGTTCCAGCTATCCAGGTTCGAATCCTGGTGGCCCAGCCATTTCGCCGGCGAACCCCTCCGCTTCCTCATCGCGTTTGCGCGCGGTGGAATGCGGAGAAAACGCGCACGGCGCTCAATCGGCGCTTGACCTAACAGGGGAAAGCGCTAGAATGGAACACCGTTCAAGGCGGACCGTCCTCGTAAAAGGGCGGCATCTCCCGCCGAAGCCGACAAGGCGGCTGCGCATCGCGCGAATACCTGGCGGTCCCGCTTCCATGCGCGGACTGCGCGGCATCAGACCGCGGGCCTGGCAAGCAGGTGCATTCGAACCAACAAGGTTTGTTGGCATTGTGCGCTCGTTCAAATTTTTCCCCACATCTTCTAAAAAATTTGGTATCATGCTGGATTGCTGCTTACTGACGACCTGCTTTGAAGGAGCACTTTTGAGCAAAGAAGACGTGATCGAGCTTGAGGGAACCGTCCTGGAGGCGCTGCCGAACGCTATGTTTAGGGTGGAGCTCGAAAACGGGCACAAGATATTGGCCCACATCTCCGGCAAAATGCGCATGCACTACATCAAGATCCTTCCGGGGGACAAGGTGACGGTGGAGCTGTCCGTCTACGACCTGAACCGCGGGCGCATCACGTACCGTTTCAAGTAGCGAAAACTCTCACCAGCGGCTGGGTGTGAACGATAGAACGAGAACGCATAACCGAAAGGAAATGATTATGAAGGTACGTCCTTCGGTCAAGAAAATGTGCGACAAGTGCAAGATCATCCGACGCCATGGCAAGGTGCTCGTCATCTGCGAGAA
>NZ_CBDTNW010000082.1:0-26345 GCF_965361815.1 Rubneribacter sp. | reverse complement strand
AGCGACGACTGGGACGCGAAGGCGGTGGACACGTGGGTGTCCAACATGACGGGCCGCACCGACTTCTCCGTGGCCGCCGCGGACCATGACGACGATCCGGCGCTTTTGGAGGAGGCGGTGGCCGAGTACCTTGAGAAGGCGTACGCCGAGAAGTCCGAGCAGCTGGGCCGGCCGGTCATGCGCATGCTCGAGAGCCAGGTGATGCTGCGCATCATCGACACGCGCTGGATGGCCCACCTCCAGGAGATGGACTACCTCAAGGCGGGCATCGGGCTGCGCGCGTTCGGCCAGCGCGATCCTTTGGTGGAGTACAAAAACGAGGCGTACGCCGCCTTCGAGAGCCTCACGTCGTCCATGTACGAGGACTACCTGCGCACGCTTCTGCGCCTGCAGGTGGCCGTGAAGCAGGAGCAGCCGGCGCTTGCGGAGGAGAGAAGCCCGCTTGAGGGCAAGGTGAGCTACTCGTCGCCCGAGCAGGCCCTTGAACAGACCGGCGTCGGGGCCGCGCGCAGGCAGGCGCCCGCCGCGGCGGACCCCGCCCGCCCGGCCCCGCCCGCCAAGCCCGCCCCCGCCAAACCGCAGACCTACATGAAGGACAAAGACGACCCCTTCGCCAACGTGGGCCGCAACGACCCGTGCCCGTGCGGCTCGGGGCTCAAGTTCAAGAAGTGCCACGGACGGGACCGATAAAACGATGGCCGAGAGAACCGAAAAAGACCTGGAGGGGGCCGCGGCCCGCGTCGAGGCGGCGTGCGGGTACCTGCACGTGGAGGACAAGCGCGCCGAGCTTGCGCAGCTTGACAAGGAGAGCTCCGCGCCCGGCTTCTGGGACGACGCGGCCCATGCGCAGAGCGTGTCCAAGCAGGCGAGCGTCCTGCGCGACGTCATAGCCGAGTACGAGGAGGCCGCAGCGCTTCTGGAGGACGCCCGCGCGGCGTTCGAGCTTGCGGCCGAGGACGAGGCGTTTTCCGCGGAGGCGGACGACGCGCTGGCGCGGCTCGACGGATTGCTGGACGCGCTGGAGATCAGCTCGTGGTTCGGCGGGAGGTTCGACGGGGGCGATGCCATCCTCACGGTGAACCCCGGCTCGGGCGGCCTGGAGGCCCAGGACTGGACCGACATGCTCTACCGCATGTACACGCGCTACGCCGAGAAGCGCGGCTGGAAGGTCACGATCCTCGACGTGGTGCCCGGCGAGGGGATAGGCCTGGACAAGGCCACCATCCAGGTGGAGGGCCGCAACGCCTTCGGCATGCTCAAGAGCGAAAGCGGCGTGCACCGCCTGGTGCGCATCAGCCCCACCGACGACAAGAAGCGCCGCCACACCACGTTCGCCGGCGTGGAGGTGCTGCCGGTGCTGCCCGACGACATAGAGGTGGACCTCAACCCCGCCGACGTGCGCGTGGACGTGTACCGCTCGAGCGGCCCGGGCGGCCAGTGCGTCAACACCACCGACTCCGCCGTGCGCCTCACGCACCTGCCCACGGGCATCGTGGTGACCTGCCAGAACGAGAAGAGCCAGCTGCAGAACAAGGAGGCGGCGTTTCGCGTGCTCAAGGCCAAGCTCTACGAGCTGGAGGAGCAGAAGCGCGCCGAGGAGCTGGCCGAGCTGCGCGGCGAGCGCATGGACAACACGTTCGGCAGCCAGATACGCAACTACGTGCTCTACCCCTACCAGCTGGTGAAGGACGTGCGCAGCGGCGTGGAGACGGGCAACGTGGACGCCGTTTTGGACGGCGATCTGGACGAGTTCGTGATAGGCTACCATAGATGGCGAGTGTCCCAATAGTGGAAGGAACAGGCATGACCGAGCTTGAACGGCGCGCGAACGAGATGCGCGCCGACATCGTGCGCATGATCGCGGAGGCGGGAAGCGGGCACCCGGGCGGGTCGCTGTCGTGCGCCGACATCCTGACGGCGCTCTACTTCGGCGGGGTGATGGAGCACGACCCGGCGAACCCGCAGTGGGAGGGGCGCGACCGCTTCGTCCTGGCGAAGGGCCATGCGGCGCCCGCGCTCTACGCGGCGCTCGCGCACGCGGGCTACTTCCCGCGCGAGGAGCTCATGACGCTGCGCAAGCTGGGCAGCCGCCTGCAGGGACATCCCGACTCCAACCAGGTGCCCGGCGTGGAGGTGTCCACCGGCTCGCTTGGCCAGGGGCTTTCCGTGGCGGCGGGCATGGCGGCGGGCCTTGCGCTCGACGGGAGGCCACAGACGGTGTTCGCGCTGCTCGGCGACGGCGAGTGCCAGGAGGGCCAGGTGTGGGAGGCCGCCATGTTCGCGGCGCACCGGGGGCTGGACAACCTCGTGGCCGTGGTGGATCGCAACTGCCTGCAGATCGACGGCAACACGGCCGACGTGTGCGATCCGGGCGACATCGCGCAGAAGCTCGCCGCGTTCGGCTGGGCCGTGCGCGAGGCGGACGGCCACGACATTCCGGCGCTCGTGGAGGCGCTTTCGGCAGCGAAGGCCGACCGTGGCGGCAAGCCCCACGCCATCGTCGCCCGCACGGTGAAGGGCAAGGGCGTGTCGTTCATGGAGAACCAGGCGGGGTGGCACGGCAAGGCCCCCAACGCCGAGCAGACGCAAACCGCGCTCGCCGACTTGGCGGCGCTTTCCGGGGAGGGGGAGTAACCGTGGTCCAGTTGGCCAACGAAGCCGAGCGCGCCGTCAAGCGCGCCACCCGCGCCGCCTACGGCGCGACGCTCGCGGAGCTGGCGGCCGAGGGGCTGCCCGTCGTGGCGGTGGACGCCGACCTCACAGGATCCACCACCACGAAGAAGCTGGCCGACGCGGGTTATCCCGAGCGCCTGTTCAACTGCGGCATCGCCGAGCAGAACATGGTGGGCGTGGCCGCGGGGCTGGCCGCTGCGGGCCACGTGGCCTTCACCGGCTCCTTCGCCGTGTTCGGCACGGGACGCGCCTACGACCAGATCCGCAACACGGTGTGCTATTCGAACCTTGACGTGAAGGTGGCGCCCACGCACGCCGGCGTGTCGGTGGGTCCCGACGGCGGCAGCCACCAGATGCTCGAGGACGTCTCGCTCATGCGGGGGCTTCCGAACATGCGCGTGCTCGTGCCGGCCGACTACGCCGCCGCGCGCTCGGCCATCCGCCTGGCGGCCGCCACCCCGGGGCCGGTGTACGTGCGCATGGGCCGTGCGTCGGTGCCGGCCGTCTACGCTGACGGCGTGGAGCTTGAGCTTGGGCGCGCCTACGTGCTGCGAGAGGGCGCGGACGCCACGGTCGTCGCGTGCGGCGTGGAGGTGGAGCAGGCGCTCAAAGCCGCCGAGGCGCTTGCCGCCCAGGGCGTGGACGTCGAGGTCATAGACGCGTTTTCCGTCAAGCCCCTCGACGAGGGGACCATCCTCGCCTCCGCGCGCAAAACCGGGCGCGTCGTGGTGGCCGAGGAGCACAGCGTTTGCGGCGGCCTCGGGTCGGCCGTGGCCGAGGCGCTCGCGCGCGAGCTGCCGACGCCTGCGGAGTTCGTGGGCATGCGCGACGTCTTCGGCAAATCGGGCGAGTTCGAGGAGCTGATGGAGTACTTCGGCCTGGGGTCCGCGGCGATTGTCGAAGCTGTGGAGAGGGTTATGGCCCGATAGCGCTTCTGCTAGAATCGACGCGTCTCAGTACATCACTATTTGAACGGAGCATTCTGTGACGAACGACATCAGCCAAGGGGCACCTGCGCGTCCTGCGCGACGCGGCGGCGCCCATGCGGCGCAGGTGCGTCAGACGGCCTCGCAGCTGTCGGCCTCGCTGCCGGTGCTGGAGGTCGACGACATCCCCCAGCAAACGGGCACGCCGGTCATCACGTTCGACCATGTGACGAAGGTGTACCCCGCCCAACCCAACAAGCCGGCCTTAAACGACATCTCCCTGCAGATCTACGCGGGCGAGTTCATCTTCCTCGTGGGCCATTCCGGATCAGGCAAGTCCACGTTCATCCGCATGCTCATCCGCGAGGTGAAGCCCACGCAAGGGCACATCTACGTGGCCGACGAGGACCTGACGAGCATGCGCAACTGGCGCGTGCCGTATTTGCGCCGCAACATTGGCTGCGTGTTCCAGGACTTCAAGCTGCTGCCGAACAAGACGGTGTTCGAAAACGTGGCCTTCGCCTTGGAGGTCATCGGCAAGAGCCGCCACGTCATCAAGACGCAGGTGCCCGAGGTGCTGCGCCTGGTGGGCCTGCAGGACAAGCTCAACAAGCGCCCCGACCAGCTCTCCGGCGGCGAGCAGCAGCGCGTGTCCATCGCGCGCGCCATTGTGAACCGCCCGCCGCTTCTGGTGTGCGACGAGCCCACGGGAAACCTTGACCCGCAGACCTCCCGCGGCATCATGGACCTGCTCGAGCGCATCAACCGCACGGGCACCACGGTGCTCGTGGCCACGCACGACCGCGAGATGGTGGACAACATGCGCCGCCGCGTCATCGCGCTCGACCGCGGCAACCTGACGCGCGACCAGGATCGGGGGGTGTACGGCTTCGATGTCTAGCTTCTTCTACTTCATCCGCGAGTCGCTCAAGGGCTTCTCGCGCAACCTGTCCACGGCGCTCGGCTCCATCGTCACCATCTTCTTGTCGCTGCTCATCATCGGCATCTTCTTCGTGGCGGGCTTCGTGGTGGAAAACGTGGTGTCCTCGGTGGAAAGCGAGGTGTCCATCACCGCCTATGTGGCCGACGACGCCTCCGACGCCGACATCCAGGAGGTCGAGCGCTACGTGCAGGGGCTTGAAGGCGTGGCCTCCGTCGGCTTCACCACCAAAGAGCAGGCCATCGAGAACTTCCGGGCCATGTCGAACTCCGACATCATCGACTCGCTGGACGGGCAGAACCCCCTGCCGCGCTCCATCGACATCGAGCTGTCCGACCCGCAGCTGGTGGAGCAGGTGAGCTCCGCGCTTCTGGACAACGCCACGTACCAGTCCATCAGCGAGGACCCGTCCAACCCCGCCGACTCCGTGAAGTACGGCCAGAAGACGGTCGAGCGCCTGTTCGCGCTCACGAACTACGTCCGCTACATCGGCATTGCGCTGGTGGCGCTGCTCGTGTTCATCGCGCTCGTGTTCATCAACAACACCATCCGCCTGGCCATCCTGGCGCGCCGCAAGGAGATCGCCATCATGCGCCTGGTGGGCGCGTCGAACGGTTTTATCCGCGGGCCGTTTCTCATGGAGGGCGCGCTGCATGCCATCATCGGCTCGCTTCTGGCCGTGGGCTGCTTGGAGCTTCTGCGCAACCTGGTGCTGCCGAAGGTGCAAAGCGCGCTCATGTTCTTGAACTTCGACATATCCGCGAACGCGTTTTTGCTCGTTTACCTGGTGCTTGTCGCATCGGGTCTGATCATAGGCCTCTTCGGGTCGGCGCTGGCCATGCGCCGCTACCTGAAGGTGTAGCTTCGCGAAGAAGGGCATGTCCAAGCACGCGGAAAACTCCAAGGTCGCCGCGTCCGCGCGGAAGGCGCGGGCGCGCAACGTCCGCCTGGCGAAGGCGCTCGTGGGCGTGGTCGCGGTGTGCCTGGCCTTCGTGGGAGGGTTCCTCGTGCGAGGCGATGCGCCCCTGCTGGACGCGCTGGGGATGTCGCCCGAGGGGTCCGACGCCTCGAAGAAGGCCGGGCTGCCGTCGTCGGGCGACGCCTACGGGTCGCTGGGGGCCCGCGTGGGCGAGGTGGAGGACGTGATAGCCGAGGACAGCCTGGACTTCTTCGATCTGGACGAGGCCACCTCCGGCGTGCTGGAGGCGTTTTCCGAAGCCACCGCCGATCCGTACCTGCGCTATTACGACGCGAACCGCTACGCGGCGCTTGTGAAGGAGAGCTCGGGCGACTACGGCGGCGTCGGCGTGCTGTTCTCCGAGTACAACGGCCGGGCCTACGCCGTGGACGTGTTCGAGGGGTCGGCCGCCCAGGCCGCCGACGTGCGCCAGGGCGATTTCGTGGTGGCCATCGACGGCGACCGCTCGCACGACTGGACCGTCACCGAAGTCACCTCGGCCCTCAGGCGCGACGAGGGCGAGGACGTGGTGATCACCTGGCGGCGCGCCGCGACGCTCGACGACGAGGGCGGCGAGGAGTTCACGACCACGCTCGAATGCTCCGACTTCACGGTGAGGAACGTGGAGACCGAGCTGACCGGCACGGTGGGCTACATCCGCCTCAAGCAGATCACCCAGAACGCGGCCAGCCTGGTCGAGGACGCCGTGCAGGACCTGGAGGCCCAGGGGGCGCTTTCGTTCGTGCTGGACATCCGCGACAACCCCGGCGGGTACCTGACGCAGGCGGTGGACGTGGCCAGCCTGTTCGTGAAAAGCGGCACCATCGTCAAGATCCAGACGAAGGAGGCCGAGGAGACCACCAAAAACGCCACGGGCTCGGTGGCCACCGACAAGCCGCTCGTGGTGCTGGTGAACGGCAACACCGCCGCGTCCGCCGAGGTGCTGGCGGCCGCTCTGCGCGACAACCAACGCGCCACGCTGGTGGGGACCACGACGTTGGGGAAGGGGTCGGTCCAGATCACGCGCGAGCTGAGCTTCGGCGGCGCGCTGCGCTACACCGCCGCGTACTACAGAAGCCCCTTGGGGCGCGACATCGACGGCGTGGGCGTGACGCCCGACGTGGCGGTGAGCCTGTCCGAGGGCGGAGACAACCAGAAGGCGCTCGCCGTGGAGACCGCGCAGTCGCTTGCGAGGGGCTAGCCCCATGGGTCGCTCCCGATCCCGCACGCGCCGCGCGCCGCGTGCGAATCCGCACGGGGAGCTGGTCGTCAGAGGGGACGGCTCGGCTTTCGCCCGAACGGCCGAAGGGGAGTTCTTCGTGCCCGAATCGAAGCGGGAGGGCGCGTTCGGCGGCGACGTGGTGGAGCTGGTCCCGCTGCCCGCGCGCAGCGGGGCGGCCCCCTCCAAAGGCAGGCCGGCCGCGCGCGTGGTGCGCGTGGTGGAGCGCGCGTTTGACACCCTGGTGGGCCGCTACGAGGTGGCCGATCCCTTCGGCGTGGTGGTGCCGCGGGACCCGCGCGTCCCTTGCGACGTGTTCACCCTGCGCGCCGACCGCCCCGACATCGAGGACGGCGCGCTCGTGCGCGTGCGCATCACGGCGTTCCCCTCGCGCAACACGGCCGCCATGGGGGTGGTGGAGGAGGTGCTCGGGCGCGCGGACGACGGGCGCGCGGCGGTGGAGGAGATCATCGCGCGGCACGGGCTTGAGACGTCGTTTTCGGAGGCGGCGCTCGCCGAGGCGCGCGAGGCCGCGCTCGACGCGGACGGAGCGCTGCGCGCAGGCTACCGCGACCTGCGGGAGCGCTTCTCGTTCACGGTGGACCCGGTTGACGCGCGCGACTTCGACGACGCGCTTTCCTTGGAGCGTGCGTGTCCGGGGGAGGGCGGCGCGCCAAAGGGGGCCGCGTGGCGGCTCGGGGTGCACATCGCCGACGTGTCGCATTACGTGAGGAGGGGCGGCCCGCTCGACCTTGACGCCCGCAGGCGGGCCACAAGCGTGTACTTGGTCGATCGCGTGATCCCGATGCTGCCCGAGGAGCTGTCGGGAGATTTGTGCTCGCTGCGGCCCGGCGAGGTGCGCCGCACGATGACGGCCGACCTCTACCTGGATAAGGACGCCTGCCTTATGGGCTGCGAGCTGTATCCGGCGCTCATCCGCTCCGACGCGCGGCTTTCCTACGACCGGGCGCAAGAGCTGCTGGAGGGCGGGGTGGAGGCGGCGGGCGAGGAAGGCCTGGCCTGGCGGCTGCGGGCGCTCTCGCGCATCGCCGGGGCGCGCGCGGCGGCGCGCGAGCGGGCGGGAGGGCTTGACTTCGACACGGCGGAGGCGCGCGTGCGCCTGGACGCCGAGGGCCGTCCCGAAAGCGTGGAGGTGCGCCGCAAGACCGAGGCCACCTCGCTTGTGGAGGAGGCGATGATCCTTGCGAACGAGACGGTGGCCCGTCGTTTGCGCGACGCGGGGGCGGCGAGCCTCTACCGCGTCCACGAGGCCCCCGCGCCCGACGACTTAGCCTCGCTCGTCTTGGTGCTGAGGGAGTTTGACTGGTTCGCCGAAGTGGACGAGGCGGCGTTCGCGGCGGGGGAGGCGCGGGCTTTGCAGCGGGCGCTGGCCGCAAGCGCGGGGCGTCCCGAGGCCGAGCTTGTCTCGACGCTGCTGCTGCGCTCGATGAAGCGGGCCGCCTACCGCGCCTCCTGCGAGCCGCACTACGGCCTGGCAAGCTCCGCCTACACGCACTTCACATCGCCCATCAGGCGCTACCCCGACCTCGTGGCGCACCGCGCCCTGAAGGCGCTCCTTGGCGGGAGGGCCGGCCAAAAGGAGCGGGAGGAGGGCCTGGCGCTTCTCGCCGAGCACGCGTCGGCCATGGAGCGCGTGGCGGAGCGGGCGGCGCGCGAGTCCCAGGAGGCCAAGCTCGTCGAGTACCTGGAGGGCTTCGTGGGGCAGGCGTTCTCGGCCACGGTGTCGGGCGCGGCGGCCTGGGGGCTGTACGTGCGCCTGGACAACACGGCCGAGGGGCTGGTGCCGGCGCGCTTTCTGGGCGAGGGGCCCTTCGACGTGGACGCCGCGGGGCATCGCCTCGAAAGCCGGGACGGCGGACGCTCCTTCCGGTTGGGCCAGCGCGTCGCCGTGGCGCTTGAGGAGGCCGACGCGCGCAAAAGGCTCCTGACGTTTCGCCTGGCGTCCCCGCGCGGGAAGGGAGGGGGCGCATGAGCGCGTCGCGGGCGGACGCGTGCGCCGAGGCGGGCGCGCAGGAGAAGGAGAGAGGAGGAGCGGGCATGGGCGACGCGCGTGCGGCCGCAGGTTTGGAAATGGCCCTGTCGGGCGGGTTCGGCCCCTTGGGAGACGACGCGCGTCTGCGTCGGGAGAGGATAGACGAGCTTCTTTCGGGCACGTTCAACTCCATCCTGCGCATCGAGGAGCGATCGCTGGACAACCGGCTGACGCACGGCCTGACCATCACCGAGGTGCACACCATCGCGGCCGTGGGGCTGCACGGGCGCGACCCGATGAACGTGGTGGCCTCGCGGCTGGGCGTCACGCTGGCCACGCTGACGGCGGCGGTGGGAAAGCTGGCCGCCAAGGGGTTCGTGGAGCGCACCCGCGCCGAGGACGATCGGCGCAAGGTGCTCGTCTCGCTCACGAAGAAGGGCCGGCAGGTGCTGCGGGCGCACAACCTGTTCCACCGCCAGATGATCGACGAGGCGCTGTCCGGCCTGACCGAGGAGGAGGAGCGCGTGTTCGCCGCCGCGCTGGCGAAGGTGAAGGGGTTTTTCGATGAGCGCGCGTGAGGGGCGCGGGCGGCGCGCAGATATAATGGAGCAAGGGGCGCGGGTCTTGCATTGCCGGCCTTTCCGCCATACCATGACTCCTTACGGAAATACTTCGATTACCTAACTAAATGCAAACGAGGAAAGGAAGGACGATCGCATGGCCACCATCGACATCGTGAAGGACGTGCTCGTGGAGAACCTCGACCTGGAGGCCGACAAGGTCACCGAGGACGCGACGCTTGAGTCTTTGGGCATCGACTCGCTCGACATGGTCGAGCTGATCTGCGATCTGGAGGAGAAGTGCGAGGTCGAGTTCGGCGAGCCGGAGGGCATCGAGACGATCGGCCAGCTGGTCGCCCACATCGACTCCCTCAAGTAGGCGCACCGAAGGACGCGGGCCCTCACGGGCCCGCTTTCAGCGTAAAGGACTGGTTTCGGGAAAGAGGACACGAGCATGAAGACGCGGATCACGGAGCTTTTGGGCATCGAAGCTCCCATCATCCAGGGGGCGATGGCGCGCATCGCCGACGCGAGCTTGGCCGGGGCGGTGAGCGAGGCCGGCGGCCTGGGCGTCATCGCGTGCGGCGGCGCGCCGCTTGACTGGGTGCGCGAGCAGGTGGGCATCGCGCGCTCCATCACGGACAAGCCCCTCGGCGCCAACGTCATGCTCATGGATCCGAACGCCGGGGCGCTGGCCGAGCTTCTGACCGAGCTGCGCATCGACGTGATCACCACGGGCGCGGGCAGTCCGGCCAACTACATGCAGATGTGGAAGGACGCCGGCATCAAGGTGATCCCCGTGGTGGCCTCCGCCGCGCTCGCCGTGCGCATGGAGCGCTTGGGTGCGGACGCCGTGGTGGCCGAGGGCACCGAGTCGGGCGGGCACATCGGCGAGCTGACCACGATGGCCGTGGTGCCGTCGGTGTGCCAGGCCGTGTCCATCCCGGTCATCGGCGCGGGCGGCGTGGCCGACGGGCGAGGGCTGGCGGCGGCGTTCATGCTGGGCGCCGAGGGCGTGCAGATGGGCACGCGCTTTCTCACCGTGGAGGAGTGCACGGTTGCCGACGCGTACAAGGAGCGCGTGCTGGCTGCGAAGGACTCCGACACCATCGTCACCGGCCGCGGCAGCGGGCATCCCGCGCGCTGCTTAAAGAACAAGTTCTCCCGCCAGGTGCGCAAGCTGGAGGGCGATATGGCCAAGAACGGCGAGGCGCTTGAAGAGCTGTACCTGGGTTCTTTGCGCCGCGCCGTGGAGGGGGACGTGGACAACGGCTCCATGATGGCGGGCCAGGTGGCCGCGCTCGTGGGCGAGCGCAAGACGGCCGCCGAGGTGGTGGCCGAGGTGATGGCTGAAGCCGAGGCGCTGGCGAGCGCGGGGTTGGCCGGCGTGGCCGAAGCCAACGCCCGCCGCGCGCGCATGATCTAGGAGGCGGCTGTGAACCTTTCCGTTTCCGCAGGCGCGCCCGTGTTCCTGTGCTCGGGCCAGGGCGCGCAGAAGCCCGGCATGGGCGCAGACCTCATGGACGTGCCCGAGGTGGCCGAGACGTTCTCGTGCGCCTCGGACGTGCTGGGCTTCGACGTGGCCGACCTTGTGCTGAACGCCGAGCCCGCAACGCTTGACGACACGCGCAACGCCCAGCCGGCGCTTTGCGCGCTGTCGGTGGGCATCGCCCGCGCGCTCATGGCGCGCGGCGTGGAGCCGGCGGCGGTGCTGGGCTTTTCGCTGGGGCAGGTGAGCGCGCTTGCGGTGTCGGGCATGCTCTCCGCCGAGGCGACGTTCGCGTTTGTGGGCGAGCGCGCCCGCCTCATGGCCGAGGCCGCCGCCGCGCGCCCCGGCGCGATGAGCGCGCTTCTGAAGGCCGACGAGGAGGCCGTGCGGGCGCTGTGCGACGAGTGCGCGCAGGACGAGGTGCTGGTGCCGGCGAACTTCAACTGCCCGGGGCAGATCGTGGTGGCCGGCGCTCCCGCCGCCGTCGAGCGCGCCGAGCAGGCGTGGGCCGCAGCCGGCAAGCGCTTCTCGCGCCTGGCCACGTCGGGCGCGTTCCACAGCCCGCTCATGGCCGAGGCCGCCGACGGGCTGGCAGCCTACCTGGAGGGCGTCGAGTTCTTTGAGGCGAACGTTCCGCTCATCTGCAACGTGGACGCCGCGCCGCTTTCCGCAGCTGACGCGCGCGAGCATCTGGTGCGCCACCTGACAAGCCCCGTGCGGTTCCAGCAAAGCGTCGAGGCGCTTGCCGCCGCCGGAGCGGACGCGTTTGCGGAGGTGGGCTTCGGCGGCGTGCTGGCCAACCTTGTGAAGCGCATCGACAAGGGGGCCGCGCGCAGCTGCGTGCAGGACCGCGCGAGCCTAAACGCGTGCGCGGCGACGTATGGCGGGCTTGCCGCAACCGATTCCGAACAGGAGCTTTAACCTATGACCGAAACTTGCGAAACCCCGCGCAGAAGCGCGGTCGTCACCGGCTCGAGCCGCGGCATCGGTCGCGCCGTGGCCGAGGAGCTTGCCCGCGCGGGCTTCGACGTGTGCGTGAACTGCTCGAGTGCGCGCGGCCTTGACGAGGCGCGCAGCTTCGCCGCCGCGCTCGAGGCCGAGCACGGCGTGCGCGCCATCGCCGCAGCCGCCGACGTGGCCGACGCCGATGAGGCCGAGGCCCTGATCGCCGCTGCGCAGGAAGCCTTCGGGCGTGTGGACGTGCTGGTGAACAACGCGGGCATCACGCGCGACGGGCTTATCGCCCGCATGAAGGAGGAGGACTTCGACGCCGTCGTCGGCGTGAACCTCAAGGGCACGTTCAACTGCTGCAAGGCGGCGGTGTCGCGCATGATGAAGCAGCGTTACGGGCGCATCGTGAACATGAGCAGCGTGGTTGGCGTGAGCGGCAACGCCGGCCAGGCGAATTACGCGGCCTCGAAAGCCGGCGTCATCGGCCTCACCAAGTCCTTGGCGCGCGAGCTGGCGGCGCGCAACGTCACGGCCAACGCGGTGGCGCCGGGTTTCATCGAGACGGATATGACCGGCGCGCTGTCCGAGAAGCAGCGCGAGGCCATTGTGGGCCGCATCGCCAGCAAGCGCCTTGGCGCGCCCGAGGACGTGGCCGCGCTCGTGCGCTTTCTGGCAAGCGAGGAGGCCGGTTACATCACCGGCCAGGTGATCTGCATCGACGGAGGGATGTCGCTATGAGCGAGGGCAACGTGGGCGCGACGGGTGCGCGCCGTCCTGACGGCACGCACCGCGTGGTCATCACCGGCATGGGCGCGGTGTCGCCCGCCGGCGTGGGCGTGGAAGCGCTGTGGAGGGCGGTCATGGGCCGGGAATGCTGCATCGGCCCGGTCACGCGCTTCGACACGGAGGGTTACGACGTGCGCATCGCCGCCGAGGTGCGCGGCTTCGACCCGACCGAGCACGGCATCTCCAAGAAGGAGGCGCGGCGCTTCGAGCGCTTCGTGCAGTACGCCATCGTGGCCTCCGACGAGGCGATGGCGCAGTCGGGGCTTGATCTTGAAGCTGAGGACACCACGCGCATCGCATGCGTGTTCGGCACGGGGATAGGCGGCATCGACGAGCTGCAGAGCGGCTTTTTCACGCTGGCCGAGAAGGGGCCCAAGCGCGTGAGCCCGCTGTTCATCCCCACGATGATCGGCAACATCGCCGCCGGCAACCTCTCCATCCGTTACGGCTTGCGCGGCGAGTGCCTCAACGTGGTCACCGCCTGCGCCACCGGCGCGCACTCCATTGGCGCGGCCGTGCGCGACATCCGCCACGGCTACATTGACGCGGCTTTGGCCGGCGGCTCGGAGGAGAGCGTGTCGCCCATCTGCCTGGCGGGCTTTTCGAATTTGGGCGCGCTCTCGAAGGCGGAGGATCCGGCCTTAGCGTCGCTGCCGTTCGATGCGCGGCGCGCCGGGTTCGTGGCGGGCGAGGGCGCGGGTGCCGTGGTGCTGGAGTCGCTCGAGCATGCGCTTGCGCGCGGCGCGAACGTGCTGGCCGAGGTCACGGGCTTCGGCTCGACGGGCGACGCCTACCACATGACGGCCCCCGAGCCCAGCGGCGAGGGCGTTGCGCGCGCCATGCGCCAGGCGCTTGCCGAGGGCGGCTTTGGCCCTGAGGACCTGGGGCACCTCAACGCGCACGGCACGGGCACGCCGCCCAACGACTCCACCGAGTTCAAGGCGCTCGAAGCGCTCGTGGGTCCGGAGGCCGCCCGCGAGGTTCCGGTGACGTCGGTGAAGGGCACGACGGGCCACACGCTCGGCGCCGCCGGCGCCATCGAGGCCATAGTCACGGCGCTCTCGGTCATGAACGAGAGCGTGCCGCCCACGGCCGGCTACGCTGAGGCCGACCCCGAATGCCCGGCCAACGTGCTCACGGAGGCGCGGACGGGCTATGCGCAGAAGGTGGCGCTGTCGAACTCGCTTGGCTTCGGCGGGCACAACGCGAGCCTTGCCATTTCGCCGTTTTGCCGGACGGCGAAATAAGCCGACGCTGCGGCCGTCTGCGGCGTCCGATCTCGCGGCGAGGCCGAGGACTTGCGTACCGCACTACGCTGCGTCCGCGCCCTCCCCACGATCTCGGGCGTCGCAGACGGCCTTGCTGATTGACTACGCCAACCCGTGAGCTTGTTGTGCGTCCTCCGGTTGCATGGCGCGCCCGGGTGCCGTTGAAAGGAGCCGAACCATGGACATGACGTTTCCCTGCGGCAAGGACGCGGTGGAGGCGGTTTTGCCGCATCGCGATCCGTTCTGCTGGGTGAGCAGGGTTGTTTCGTGCGAGCCGGGGGTGGAGGTGGAAGCCGAGCTGGACGTTGATCCCGACCTGCCGCTTTTTCAGGGGCATTTCCCGGGGCATCCGGTGCTTCCGGGGGTTATCATTATGGAGGCCCTCGCGCAGGCGGCCTCGTTCTGCGTCCTCGTCGAGCGCGGCGCGGAGGGGTCGATCGGGTTTTTGACGGGCATCGACGGCGCGAAGTTCCGCCGTCAGGTGGAGCCGGGCGAGACGCTTGTCCTGAAAGGGCGCATCGTGAAATCCTCCTCGCGCCTGGTGGTGGCCGAGGTGGAGGCGAGCGTGGACGGGCAGGTGTGCGCCACGGCGACGCAGAAGTACGTGCTGGCGAGGGCCGAGGCGTAAAGGGCGCGTCCGGCGCCACGGCTTTCGGAGGTCGGAAAGGGCATGCGATGAAGCAGCGCAAGCAGGACTACATCACCATCGGATCCGACGGGGCGGTGGTTTCCCCGGACGCGGCGGCGCGAAAGCCCGAGGCTCCGGACGCGGCGGCCGACGTCGTCTACCGCCTGTCGCGCATGGCCGCCGAGGCGGCCGACGCGCTTTCCGTGGCGCCGAACGCGCACGAGGCCGCCGACGTGTCCGTGTACACGGCGGTGTCGCAGACGGAGCTTGCCGTGGCGGCCAAGCGTCCGGCCGACGGGGGGTCGGCGGGGGAGGGCGCGGGGCCGGTCGCCCTCGTCATGGCCCGCCCCAAGACGGCGCGCCGCCTGCTGCCCGCGGTGGCCGAGGCGGGGTTTTGCGCCTGCGTGCCCTACACGCAGGACCGCCGTTTCGACTCGCAGGTCAAAGCCGCGTCGCGCGCTGTATGCCTGGGCGAGCGCTACAGCGACGCGCTCTTCGCCAACGCGCATGCGGTGCTCCAGGCCGTCGAGGAATGCGGCGCCTCCACGGTGCTGCTGTGCGACGAGGCGGTGCCTTTGGCCGAGGTGGACAGCTTTTTGGCCCGCGCCGCGGCGCGCGGGGTGCGCGTGTACCGGCCCCTCGCGGCCGACGCGCCGCTTCTGGGCTGGGTGCTGTGCTCCACCGACAAGCCCGCCTCAGACGACGGCGCCTGGCGCTCCTGCCGCTCCTGCGGCCTCAAGTTCGACGAGGCCAGCCTGGCGGCGGGCCACTACGTGTGCCCCACCTGCGGCACCTATCTGCGCATGTCGTCGGCCGAGCGCATCAACGACCTGCTCGACGCCGACAGCTTTTCGGAGTGGAACGCCCGCATGCCCGAAAACGATCCGCTCTCGTTTCCCGGCTATCCCGACAAGCTGGCGGCCCAGCGCGAGAAGACCGGCCTTGACGAGGCGGTGCGAACCGGCGAGGGGCGCATAGCCGGTTTGCGGGTGGCCATCGGCATCATGGAGTCGCAGTTCTTCATGGGCTCGATGGGCTCGGTGGTGGGCGAGAAGGTGGCGCGCCTTGTGGAGCGCGCCACCGACGAGCGCCTGCCGGTGATCGTGTTCACGGCCTCGGGCGGCGCGCGCATGCAGGAGGGCCTTTTGTCCCTCATGCAGATGGCGAAGGTGTCCTTCGCGCTTGAGCGCCATGCCCAAGCGGGCCTTCCCTACATCTCGGTGCTCACCGACCCCACGACAGGCGGCGTGACCGCTTCGTTCGCCATGCAGGGCGACGTCATCCTGGCCGAGCCGGGCGCGCTCATCGGCTTCGCGGGCCAGCGGGTCATCCGCGACACCATCAAGCAGGAGCTTCCGGAAGGGTTCCAGACGGCGGAGTTCGCGCTGGAGCACGGGCTGATCGACGCCATTGTGGAGCGCGGGGATTTGCGCTCGGTGCTGGCGCATCTGGTGGCCGTCCACATGGCCACGTCGCCCGAGGGCGCCGGCTGCGCCGAGCGCGAGGCGGGCGACTGCGACATCTTGGTGAGCTACGAGGCCGTGCGCGACAACCTGGCGAACGGGACCGGCACCTACAACACCGTGACCTACGGCGACCTGACCCCCATGGACGTCTCTGCTCCCGGTGGCGGCGGCTGGAGCCCTGCGCGCCTGCGCGAGCGCATGGCCGGCATCGTGGGGCTGCTCGACCGGGGCGACGCCGCCTCGCGCAAGCGCCTGGAGCGCGCGCTCACGCAGGGAGGGTTCGACGCGGAAGGCGGTTCGTCCCTTGAGGTGAACGACGCCGTTTCCTCCGCCGCCTTAGCTCCGGTGTCGGCCTCTGCCGAGGACGCCCCCAACCGCGCCTGGGAAAGCGTGCAGTTGGCACGCAACGTGCACCGGCCGACGGCGCTCTCCTACATCGACGCGTTCGTGGACGGCTTCATAGAGCTGCACGGCGACCGCGCGTTCGGCGACGACGGCGCCGTGGTGTGCGGCCTGGGCTGGATAGGCGGGCGCGCGGTCACGGTGGTGGCGGAGGAGAAGGGCGCGAACCTGCAGGAGCGCATCCGCCGCAACTTCGGCTGCCCCCAGCCCGAAGGGTACCGCAAGAGCCTGCGCGTCATGCGTCAGGCGGAGAAGTTCGGCCGTCCCGTGGTGTGCCTGGTGGACACCCAGGGCGCGTTCTGCGGCACCGAGGCCGAGGAGCGCGGGCAGGGCAACGCCATCGCCGACAACCTCATCGCGCTCGCCGGTCTGCGCGTGCCGGTGGTGAGCGTGCTTCTGGGCGAGGGCGGCTCCGGCGGCGCGCTCGCGCTGGCCGTGGCCGACCGCGTGGCCATGCAGGAGCATGCGGTGTACTCGGTGCTCTCGCCGGAAGGGTTCGCGTCCATTCTGTGGAAGGACCGCTCACGCGCCCCGGAGGCGGCGGCCGTCATGAAGATGAGCGCCGCCGAGGCGTGCGAGATGGGCATCGTGGACGCGGTGATCTCCGAGGGCCCGGCGCCTGCGCACGAGAATCCGGAGGCCGCCGCCGAAGGCGTGCGCGCCTACGTGTCCGCCGCGCTCGACGAGCTGTGCGAGACGCCGCTTGACGATCTGCTGCGGCGGCGCTACGAGCGCTTCGCGAAGTTCTAGGGGGCGACGGTCGCCGTGGTGTTCGCGCGCATGCGCGCGGAAAGGCCCGCCGCCCTACCTTCCGGTGGTTCTCTGTCCAACCACTGCCGACGCGGGCCGGCTGTGTTGGCAGGTTGGCGGGGCCGGGCCTTCGACGAGGCGGGATAGACGGGGCCGCGCGGCATGTCGCGCGGCTCTTTTCTCAGCATCTTCTTTTTCCCTGCGCGCCGTGCTATGCTGTGCGCGATGTCGGCGGGACGCTTGGGGCGAAGGAGCGGATGGGGCATGGCCGAAGAGGGGGCGGGCAAGGGGGCCGTCCGGGAGCGGCGCGGTGCGCGCGGGCTGCTGATAGCCACGTACGCCTTCCTCATGGTGTTCGCTGCTTCGGCGGTGCCGATTCCGCTGTACTCGGAGTACAAGGCGAGCATCGGGCTTACCGACGCCGATATTTCCGCGACCATGCTCATGTACCTGTTCGGCGTGGTGTCCACGCTGTTTCTGTCGGGGTCGCTCTCCGACGCGGCGGGCCGGCGGCCGCTTGCGGCGGCGTCGCTTCTGCTCGCCGCGCTCGGATGCCTGCTGTTCCTGCGCGCTTCCGGTCCCGTCTCGGTGCTTGCGGCGCGCATCGTGCAAGGGGTGTCGTGCGGTTTGGCGATGAGCGCCATCTCGGCGCTCGTCGTGGATTCGGCGCGCGGTCGCT
Organism: Rubneribacter sp.; assembly: GCF_965361815.1. Classification (NCBI taxonomy): domain Bacteria; kingdom Bacillati; phylum Actinomycetota; class Coriobacteriia; order Eggerthellales; family Eggerthellaceae; genus Rubneribacter; species Rubneribacter sp. The sequence goes on along the minus strand of NZ_CBDTNW010000082.1, from coordinate 8,657 downwards.
TCGAGGGATTCGGCATGGCGGTGGCGGGGTGCGGGGCGCTGCTCGGCGTGACGACCGGGTCCCTTGCGGTGGGCGCCCTTTGCCTCGTCACCAGCGAGCATTCCCTCATCTACGCAATCATGGCCGGCCTGCTTGCGCTGGGGACGGCGCTTGTGCCCTTCGCGCCCGAGACGGTGACGCGTCGCGTGCCTCTGCGCACCGCGTGCAAGCCGGTGGTCTCCGTGCCGCCGAGCCTGCGCCGCGCGTTTCCTGCGGCCGCCTGCGCCTACGTGGCCGCATGGGGCGTGGGGACGTTCTTCCAGTCGTTCAGTTCCCCGGTGGCCGTGGAGTGCTTCGGGTCGCAGGACCCGCTTGTGGCGTCGGCCATCCTCGCGCTGTCGATGGCGCCGAGCGCCTTCGGCGCGCCCTTGGAGGCGCGCATGCCCGCAGGCGCGTCGCTGCGCGCTTCGATGGCGGCGCTGCTCGCCTCTTCCTGCGCGATGTGCGCCGCCATGGCGGCGGGGGCGCTCGGCGCGTTTTTGGCGCTGGTTGCCCTGTTCGGGCTGTCTTCGGGCATGTGCCTTTCGGGGGCGCTGCGCCTGTTGTTCGCCGATGCGGAGCCGGGCGGCACGGCCACGGTGGTGTCCACCATCAACCTTGTGGGCTACGTGGGGTCGGCGGGGTTCAGCGGGGCCATGGGCGCGCTGGTGGACGCGCTGCCCCTGCCCGGCGTGCTCGCGGTGCTGGCGGCCTGCGCCGCCGTTGCCACCGTCGCAGTGTTCGCGCGCACGCGCGCGGAAAGGGCCCGCCGTTCTCCCTCTTAGCGACCCCTCCTCGGGTCGCCGCCGGCGGGGCTTGCGTCGGCGGCGGCTTAACGGAGAGTCCAATGTGCTCGACCGGTGCGGTGGGATCGAGGCTGAGGTCGGCCTGCCCGCCGGCTTCGGCTCTTGGTGCGAGCGCGCTTTCGCCCGCCGTCACTTTGCAAACAGATCCGTGAACTCGAACGTCGTGCAGTCCACCAGGCCGCGGTTTGTCAGACGCAGCTCGGGGAGGCAGGCCAAGGGTATGAGCGCCATCGTCATGAAAGGGGAGGGCATCGTGCAGCCTATCTGCCCCCATGCCCGCTCAAGGGCGTGCACCTTTTCGCTCATGTCCTCTGCGGGAAGGACGTCCATAAGCCCGGCGACGGGCAGCTCCACAAGCGCGAGCACCTTCCCGTCGGCGACGACGACCATGCCCCCGCCGCAGGCCGCCAGGGTGTTCGCGGCCAGCGCCATATCCTCGTCGTTTGCGCCCACCACCAGCAGGTTGTGCGCATCGTGCGCCACCGTGGAGGCCATCGCCCCGCGTTTGATGCCGAAGCCCTTGACGAACCCCGCGCCGAACGTGCCCGTTTCGCGATGCCGCTCGAACACGAACGCTTTGAGCGCGTCCTGTTCGATGTCGGATTGCAGGAGGCCGTCTAGCGCGGGCAGGTCGATCAGCGTTTCGCGTGTGCTCGTCTTGCCGGCAAGGACCTCGATCGCGCGGATGCGCGCGGCGCCCTTCGCGGCGGCGTGCGCGGGCGCGGCCATCCGGAAGGTCTCCGGCGTTATCGCACGTCCGAGGCGCACGGAATGCGTGGCCCATTCCGGATATTCGTAAGGTGGCAGGTCGAAAAGCGCCCGACCCTCCTCGGCCACCACTTCGCCGTCGATCAGCACGCGCGTGACCTGCAGGTGCTCAAGATCGTCCAAGAACACGATGTCGGCGCACTTGCCGGGCGCGATGGAGCCTAGATCGTGGTCCATCTGGAAGCACTGGGCGCAGTTGATGGTGACCATCTGGATGGCGGTCACGGCGTCTATGCCCAGATCGACGGCCGTGCGCACGATGTGGTCGAGGTGCCCGTCGGCCACCAGGGTGTGCGGGTGGGTGTCGTCGCTCACCAGCATTGCGAAGCGCGTGTCGATGCCGGTTTCCGTGACGGCGGCGGCGAGCGCCGGCAGGTCCTGCCAGGCCGAACCGAAGCGCAGCTGCGCGTACATGCCCAGCCTCATCTTCGCCAGCGCGTCCTCGGCGCGCGTCGATTCGTGGCAGCAGCGCACGCCCGAGGCCACGTAGGCGTTCAGCCCGCGGTCTGTTTCGGGCATTGAGTAGTGGCCTGTCACGGTCTTGCCGGCCCGCAGCGTCTCGGCCACTTCGCCGTGCGCGTGGTCGTCGCCGGCCAGGATGCCCGGGAAGTTCATCATCTCTCCCAGGCCCACCACGTTGCCCCAGCCCATGGTGCGGGCCACGTCCTTGGGCCCAATTGCGGCGCCCGTGTCCTCGAATCCGGGTACGGCGGGCACGCACGACGGCGTGGTGATCATGGCTTTGAGCGGCGTGCGCCGCGCGTCGGCGGCCATGGCCTCCACGCCCTTGAGGCCCAGCACGTTGCACACCTCGTGCGGGTCCCAGTAAATGCCCGTGGTGCCGTGCGGAACCACGGCCCGCGCGTACTCGCCTGCGCCCATCATGGAGGACTCCACATGGATATGTCCGTCTAGGAAGCCGGGCGCGATGCACTGCCCGGCGGCGTTGATGACCTGCGTGCCCTCGCCGATGCAGTGATCGGCCTTCCCGACGTAGGCGATGCGCCCTTCGGCGATGGCCACGTCCACGCCGTCTTGGACCTCGGCCGTGCACACGTTCACGAGCCTCGCGTTTGCGATCACCGTGTCGGCCGGGGCCTTTCCTTGGGCGACGGCGGCAAGCGTTTTCGAGCATTCCCACAGGGGTTTCTTGCAGAACGTGTTGATCATGCGCGCTCCTTTGAACGACAGCGCCTGCGCGGCGCGGGACCGACGGGCCCATTATCCGCCTGCTGCGGGGCGTGTCTGTGCGCGGGGAGGAGTCTCCAGGCGGAAAGCGCAAACGGGACCGGCGGGCGAGGGATGGTACAATGCCGCAGGGTCGAGGCGAATTACCGGGAAGGCGGTATCTTCATGAACATCGCGGTCAGTGCGTGTTTGCTGGGCGAGCCGTGCCGCTTCGACGGCGAGGCGCGGCCGTGCGCGCACGTGCGGGCGTTGGCCGAGCGCCATCGCTTGGTTCCCGTGTGCCCGGAGGCGGCCGGCGGCCTGCCCGTGCCGCGCCCTCCCAGCGAGATCGTTGCCGGCGAGGGGGTCCTGCGCGTGGCGAGCGCGGCGGGAGACGATGTCACCGACGCGTTTTTGGAGGGCGCGCGCAGAACGCTTGCCCGCGTGAGGTCCGAGGGCTGCTCCTTGGCTATCCTGAAGGCGAAAAGCCCCTCGTGCGGGAGCGGCGCCGTCTACGACGGAACGTTTTCCGGCGCCTTGACGGCGGGTTACGGCGTTGCCGCGCGCCTTCTGCGCGCCGAAGGCGTGCGCGTGGTGGACGAGAATGTTCTGGCCTCCTGCTTGGCCGTAAGCGAGCGTCGCCGTCCGGGCGCTTCGGCGCCCCTGCTTGCCGGGTCTGCGGCGGAATGTCCCGCGCTTTCCACCGAGCGTTTGATCTTGCGGCCTCTTGCCTCCGCTGACACGGCGGACGTGTTTGCGTACGGCCGCGACCCCGAAGTGGGGCCCGGCACCGGATGGGCGCCGCATCGGACCAAGGACGACGCGCGGTTTTTCGTGGAGGAGATCGCGTCCAAGCCGCATGTGTTCGGGGTGTTCGAGCGGGGTCGCGACGGTTCGTGCGGGCCGTGCATCGGGTCGGTTGGGCTTTCCCCCGACCCGCGTCGGCGCAACGTCGATTGCCTCATGCTGGGCTATGCGCTGGCGAGAAGCGCGTGGGGCAGGGGATTTATGACGGAGGCGGCGCGCGAGGTCCTTCGCTACGGGTTCGAGGAGCTGGGGATCTCCCTGGCGTCGTGCGCCTGCTATCCGTCCAACGACCGATCGCGCCGCGTGATCGAGAAGTGCGGCTTCTCGCGCGAGGGCGTTATGCGCGGCGCCGAGTCCGCCTTGGACGGGACGATGCGCGATCTTGCGCTGCACAGCATGACGCGCGCGGAATGGGAGGCGGCGCGGCGGGGGACGGCCGCCGGTTAGGAGGCATCCTTTGCCGCGGTGGCAGGGGTTGGTGCGGGAGGGCCGGAGGAGTTGGCGCCGTCTGGCTGCGAGAGCAAAAGCCCCGTTGCCGCAGCGAGCCATGCAACGACCAGCAGGGCGGCTATGATCAGCGCAAAGCTGACGGCGGTTGGGACGGCCATGTTCCAGACGCGCCGGGCCTTGCGGTACGACTCCGTGTCGGGCCCGCGCTCGTTAAGCGCTGCGACGGCGGAGACGAAGGCTTGCACGGGCGGATGCCCGGCGTTTGCGCCGACGGTTTCGCTGCCGCGTTCGGGGGTTTCGTCCGCATCGTCTGTCTCTGGATCGGAGGTGCTTGGCCTAGGCGTTTCGTGCGCGTCGATGTCGGTTTCGCCGTACGCGGCCGCTTTGTCCGCGCCGTTGCCGGCGTCCTTCTCGGGCGCGGGGACGTCGCCCTCGGCGGATTCGCCGCTCCCCTCGGGTGCGGAGGCGTCCGCGGCGAGTTCGCCCGCCTTGTCGTCGCGCTCGCTTGCGGCGGGCCGTTCGCGCTCGCTCGTCTCCATCCTCGCCTCCTTCCGGCCCAGTTCGGCCGGCCCTGTCGTTTCGGGCAAGTATACCCTTTCCAAGCGGGTCCGACGGTCGGCTTTCGGTCATGTTCCGAAGCTGCGGTGGGCGCACGCGCGTCCTTGCTCTTCGCCCTCGGGATGTTTCACGTGAAACATCCCGAGGGGGTGCTGGGGAGGGCGGCAGCATCGGGGAGACGGCGGGCCGATAGCGGCATCCGGGGTGGCGGCATCGGGAGGGGGCGAGCGAGCTTCCGTGCAAGATGATCGGCCGTTTTTGGACAAGTTCCCGAGTTATGAGTCCCAAGTTCCCGAGTTATGAGCTCTTCCCTCGGCCAGCATTTCAACAACCGCAATGGTTTCAATTTTTGACCTGGGGTTTCAGATGCGCCAGTGAGGCGGGCTGCGACGAGGGCTTGGGAGAGGACCCGGGAGGGACTCATAACCGAGGAACTTGGGACTCATAACTCGGGAACTTGGGCGTTTTTCGCGATGCGTCTCGCATGGAGGGGCGCTTGCCGCCCAAAACCCGGACTAGATCCCGCCGCCGGCTGTCCTTTTTTGCTTCGCCTCGTCTATTCCCGTTTGACGTGAAGGAGCCTGCCGAGGGCGTTGCGTTTCTGGGCCTGCAGGGTTGCCGGGGCCTGTCGAATGGTCGGGGCGCGCCGAATTCCCAAGCGTTGCTGGGGGGGGGGCTGCGCTCCTTGTTGCGCAACCCTTGGAATCCAGCGTCTATCCGCCTTGTTCTTGCTACGTTTCCAGCACGGATCCAGCGTTGAATCAGCGCTGATCCAGTGCGCCTCCAGTGTGGATCCAGCGCAAAAATTATTTTTGATCTGGGAAAACTTTTTCTTTCCGTCGGTTGCTGGGCGCGGTAGAATCGCTTTTGTCGGCGGCGTTCGTATCCGGTGGGCAAGGCGCCGGGAGCAAGGGCGCAGAGCGAAGCTTGCCGGACGGGGCCGCAGCCATCCGCGCGGCGCGGTGGGCTGCGGTGCCATGACGGTCGAGGCGAAGGGACGGGCGTGGAGAGGATAGGCGGCGTGGAGGAGTTGGCGAAGGCTCGCGAGGCGCTCAAGCGGCATTTCGGGTACGAGACGTTCCGCCCGGGGCAGGAGGGCGTGGTCGCTGCCGTTCTCGGCGGCCGCGACGCGCTGGCGGTCATGCCCACGGGGGCGGGCAAGTCGGTGTGCTACCAGGTGCCCGGCATCGTCATGGACGGCCTTTCGCTGGTGGTGAGCCCGCTCGTGTCGCTCATGGGCGACCAGGTGCGCGCGCTGCTGGACGCGGGCGTGCGCGGGGCGTACCTCAACTCCACGCTCACGCCCGGCCAGCAGGCCACCGTGCTGCGCCGCGCGCTCGCGGGCGCCTACCAGATCATGTACGTGGCGCCCGAGCGCCTGGCCGACCCGCGCTTTCTCGAGTTCGCCCAGGACGCGCGCATCCCGCTCGTGGCCGTGGACGAGGCCCACTGCGTGTCGCAGTGGGGACAGGACTTCCGTCCGTCGTACCTGGCCATCGGCGAGTTCATCCAGCAGTTGCCGAAACGCCCCGTCGTGGCCGCGCTCACCGCCACGGCCACCGAGCGCGTGCGCCGAGACATCGTGCGCCTTTTGGGCTTGCGCGATCCTTACGAGACGGTCACGGGCTTCGACCGTCCGAACCTCTACTTTGGCGTGGAGCGCCTGGAGCCGAAGCGCAAGCTGGCGCGCATCGCCTCTTACGCGCTCGACCGCGCCTCCGAAAGCGGCATCGTGTACTGCTCCACGCGCAAGGACGTGGAGAAGGTGCACGAGGCGCTTTGCGCTGCCGGGGTGCGGGCCGTGCGCTACCATGCGGGGCTTCCCGTGGCTGAGCGGACGGAGAGCCAGCGCGCGTTCATCGCCGACGACGCGCCGGTGATGGTGGCCACCAACGCCTTCGGCATGGGCATCGACAAGTCGAACGTGCGCTACGTGGTCCACCACAACATGCCCGGATCCATCGAGGCGTACTATCAGGAGGCGGGCCGCGCCGGACGCGACGGCGAGCCGAGCGAATGCCTGCTGTTCTGGAGCGACGGCGACGTGTCCACCTGCCGGTTCTTCATCGAGCAGGAGTCGGGCAACGAGGAGCTCTCGCCCGAGGAGGCCGATGCCGTGCGCGCCTCGCGCCGTCGCCTCCTGGAAGCGATGTGCGGCTACTGCCTGACGACGGGTTGCTTGCGGCAGTATATCCTTGACTACTTCGGAGAGAAAAACTCGCAGGTTGTTCGCAACGTCGGCGATGGCGCCTCTGGTGCCGAAGAGCGTGGGGAAAACCCGATGTCGGACAAGCTGGCGGCTTGCCCGGAAACCAACTTCGCGCCCGAACGGGTGCGTTGCGCGGAGGGTTTTGAAACGCACGGCTCAGTGCCGAAAACGTCCGCAGCGGCAGTTTCTTCCGTCGGCTGCCAAGCTGATGGCGCTGTAGGGGAGGCACGAGATTCGGCGCCGGAAGCGCTCGCGGTGTCGCCCTCTTCCGCCGGCCGTCGAACCGGCGACATCTGTTGCTCGAACTGCGCGGGCGACTTCGAGGCGGTGGACGTCACGGACGTGGCGCGCGCCACCATGCGCTGCGTGAAGGAGCTGCGCGGGCGTTTCGGCAAGGGCATGGTGGTTGACGTGCTGCGCGGTTCGAAGAGCGCGAAGCTTTTGGATATGCGCTTGGACGAGGCCGCCTCCTACGGTGCGGTGGACGTGCCCGCCGCCCAGGCGAAGGAGGTCATCGAGCTTTTGGCCGCAGGCGGCTACCTGACCATCACCGAGGGGTCGTACCCCACGGTGGGGCTGGGCCCGCGCGCCCGCGAGGCGGCCGAACCCGGCTTTTCGCTGTCCATGAAGCGCGTCGCCCGCAAGCCTGAGCGCGTCCGCGCGGGCGCGGGCCATGTGTTCGGCGGATCCGGCGCCAAGGAGGCCGCCGAAGCCGATCCGGCGCTGTTCGAGCGCCTGCGCGCGCTGCGCAAGCGCCTGGCCGACGAGGCCGGCGTGCCGCCTTACATTGTGTTCTCGGACGCGGCCCTGCGCGACATGTGCGCGAAGCTGCCCGCCACTGACGACGAGTTCTTGGAGGTGAGCGGCGTGGGCGCCACGAAGCTCGCCCGCTACGGCGAGGCGTTTTTGGCCGAGATCGCCGCGCATCTGCGCGAAGCGGGCGCGGTAGCGCGGTAGCGCGGCACCGGTTCCCTGGCCTCCGACGAGGCAGAGGGCCGATGCGGGGCCGAGGTGGGCGCGGACGCCGCCGTCGGGCCGTCCATCCGTTGTGAAAAACCATCGCAAAGAGGGCTATTTTTTGTGACGAGCACGAGTCCCTCCCTTCGTTTCCGGTTTCTGACGCCGAGCGCGCTAGAATCGGCCCCAATCAGGCATGCCCTTTTCGCGGAGCGGCGCAGGGGGCGTGCTGAGGCATTGGGGAGAAGGAGGCTCGCTTTATGGAAGTGCTTCTGTTTCTTATCGCGTTTCCGTTTGCGGTGGCGGTCGCGATGCTCTTTGCGAGAACGGAGGGGGTGCGCAAAGTACTGACCTGCGGTTCGGCTGCGATCATAGCCTTGGTTTCCGTATGGCTGGTTGCGTCGAACTTGGGATCGGGCCATGTGTCCTTCGGGTTCCACTCGCCGGTGGTCGACTACGTCTGCCTTGCGGTGAGCGTGCTTGTGGCGGCGGCCATCCTGTACTATGGCATCCGCTACAAGAACGTTTGGGCGTGCGTGCTGGCGGCCGTCCAGCTCGTCGGCTCCCTCGTCTTCGAGCTCGGGTTCGCGCACGGCGTCACCGTAACCGAGGCGCTCTACCTCGACTCGCTCTCGCTTCTCATGGCGTTCATCATCGGCGTGGTGGGCAGCGGCATCTGCGTGTACGCCTTGGGCTACATGGAGGACTTCCAGGCGCACGAGCCGGAGGGGGCGCGCGACCGCCGCCCCGCGTTCTTCGCGCTCATGTTCGCGTTCCTCTCGGCCATGTTCCTCATCGTGTTCTCCAACAACATGGTGTGGCTGTTCACCGGCTGGGAGGTCACCACGGTGTGCTCGTTCCTCCTCATCGGGTTCACCCGCACCGAGGAGGCCATGCGCAACGCCTTCCGCCAGATC
>NZ_CBDTNW010000081.1:0-11556 GCF_965361815.1 Rubneribacter sp. | reverse complement strand
TCGAATCATACCGGGGCGGGCCGTGCCCTCCTTCCTATCTGGACGCTATCCTGCTGTCAAAGTGCGCAAAAAATTGTACGTTACCCGTTTCATCATGCGGTTCAAGCTGGACGAGGTGTTTCCCACGTACTTCATCTGCTATGTGGGCATCGTCGTGGCATCGGCCACCTCGCCCGTCTTCGGCATGGAGGCGGCGGGGCATGCGCTGTTCTGGCTGGGATTCGCGTTCTACGTCGTGCTGCTGGGCCTGGTGACGTACCGCTACGCCAAGCACGAGGTGCCGGAGCCGGCGCAGCCGCTGCTGTGCATCTACACCGCGCCCATGAGCCTGTCGCTGGTGGGCTACCTGACCTGCGCCCCCAACCCGAACCCGGTGTTCGCGGGCGTCATGCTGGCGATCGCGCAGATGCTGCTCGTCGTCGTGCTGTCGCAGCTTCCCCGACTGCTGCGCCTGCGCTTCTACCCCAGCTACGCCGCCATGACCTTCCCCTTCGTGATCACGGCCACCGCGCTTGGCAAGGCGATCGCGTTCTTCCGCGCGCAGGGCGTCGCGCTGCCCGAGGCGCTCGACGTCCTGTTCGTGGCGGAGACGGCCGTGGCCGTGGTGATGGTGGCCTACGTGCTGGGCCATTACCTCCGCTTCCTCTTCGGACGCACGGCCGCCGCGCGTGTCGCGGCGCCCGCCCCGACGCCGGCGGAGGGTCCGCGCGCATCCCTTGCCGCCGAAAGCACCGAAGGCTAGCGCGAACGCGGGGCGCGCGCCCTCACTCCCCCACCTCCAGGGCGCGCGCGAGAATCTGCATGCGCGCCTCCACGTCCTCGATGATGCGGCTGCAATCTTTGAGTTCGGCGCGCGTGTCGATGCCCTCCAGATCGCGCACCGCCTTGTACTTGAGGTCGTGTTCGAGGCTGGCCCAGAAGTCCATGGCGACGGTGCGCAGCTGCACCTCCACGGGAATGAGCTCCTTCTTGTCCAGGAAGTACACGGGAATGCGCACGATGACGTGCAGGCTGCGGTACCCGTTGGGCTTGGGGTTGGCGATGTAGTCCTTCACCGTGACGATGGCAAGGTCGTCCTGACGCTGCAGCAGTTCCAGCAAGTTGTACACATCGTGGATGTAGGAGCAGATCACGCGCACGCCCGCTATGTCCATGATGTAGCGCTCCATGTTCTCGAGCGTGGGCTTTTTGCCGTAGCGCTCGAGCTTTTCGAAGATGCTCGCCGGCTTTTTGATGCGCGATTCAATGTGGTGGATGGGGTTGCGGTGCTTCTTGAGGTTGAGGTCCTGGTCGAGGATCTCGAAGCGCACCTCCATCTCGCGCATGGCGGCCTGGTACTTTTGGATGATCTCGCGCGTGCGCGCCTCCATGCTGTGCAGCCGCTGCAGGTCGCTGAGCGGCGGGCGAAGGTCGTCGGTGAGGCGGAACGCCGAAAGCCCGTCCTCTCGCTCGCTCCGCTCGATCTGCTGCTCCGCCTTGTCCTCGCCGCGCTCGCTCGCGCCGCGCGCCTTCCGCATCGCACGTCGTCCGTCCACGCCGGATGCACCTCCGCTTTGCTCGTCTCTTTCCTGCGGGCCGTATGATACTAGAAGCCCCCGACCAACCGTCATCAGTTTGAAAAGCCGTAACGCAACGCTTACGAAACGTCTACGAACGAGCGGCCGCAGCTGCGGACGGCGGCAGAATACGGCTTGGCCGCAGAGCGCAGGCGGGGACGACGGGCGGACACGCGGGCGGCAACCCGGCGCGGCAAGCGGACGGCAGTGGAACGAGGCGCGGCGGGCGGGCGTCGTCGCGGGCGGGCGCGGCGGGCGGGCGTCGTCGCGGGCGAAAGGCGCCGCGCGTCACCTGAAAGCGCGCGGTGGACCAAGCGCTAGGCGCGGCGGGCCTTCGCCTTCGCCTGCTCCCAAAGCTCGTTTTGCTCGTCGGCAGAAAGCTCCTCGATGCGCCGGCCCTGCGCTGCGGCGGCGGCCTCCATGGCGGCCCACCGGGTGCGGAACTTCGCGCAGGTGGCGCGCAGGGCGCCTTCGGCGTCCACGCCCATGCGGCGCGCCACGTTCACCAGGCTGAACAGCATGTCTCCAAACTCCAGCTCCACAGCCGCCACGGCTGCGGCGGCATCGGCGGCGCCCGCGGAAGGCGCAACGCTTGCGTCCACCTTGCCGTTGGCGGCCTTCGGCGCCGCCTTGTAGGCCGCCTGCAACTCGGCCGTCTCCTCGCGCACCTTGGCCCACACGTCGTCAAGCGCGTCCCACTCGAAGCCGGCGGCTGCGGCCTTGCGCGAGATCTTCTGCGCCTGCATAAGCGCCGGGAAGCTGGTCGGCACGCCGTCGAGCAGGCTGGGCGCAGGGGCGGGGGCGCCGTCGGGAGCGGGGTCGTCCGAAGCGGAGCCATCCGGGGCAGCGTCTGCGGCGGCGTCCTTCTCGGCCAGCTTCACCTGGTCCCACAGGTCCAGAACCTCGGAGGCGTTTTCCGCGCTGGCCTCGCCGAACACGTGGGGGTGGCGGCGCACCATCTTCGCGTTCACGTCGGCGCACACGTCCTCTATGCCGAACTCGCCCGCGTCGGCGGCAATCTGACTTTGCAGCACCACCTGCAACAGCACATCACCCAGCTCCTCGCGCAGGTGCGCCGTGTCGCCAGCTTCGATGGCGTCCACGGCCTCGTACGCCTCCTCTATCATGTTGTGCGCGATGCTCTGGTGGGTCTGCTCGCGGTCCCACGGGCAGCCGTCCGGCGCGCGCAACGCCGCGATAGTGGCCACGAACTGGTCGAACGACGGATGTCGGACAGGATGCGACGCAAGGTGGGCGGCAGAGGCGGCGGAGGCGGCAGGGGCGACCGACGGCGCGGACGGTTCGGAAGCGGTCATGGAAGGTCCTTTCTTCGACTGTTCGACATCAGTATACCGCCGAACATCGCACGTCGAGCCTGCAACATGCCACGGCCAACGCGAAAGAACGCCCCTCTCTCTCTGTCAAACCGCCGTTGACACGGGCCCCTCCGGAGGCGGCCCGGCGGGGGGCCGCCCGCAGGTTGGTCACAAACCGCGCCCTGTGGCACGCGCGGGGCCGCTTTTCCGCCCCCCGGCCCCTCCGCGCCTGGAGAAACCCCAGGTCGCCGGAATCGCGCGGCCCGCCGATGCGCCGGATCGGCCGCCCGGCGTGCCACAGGGCGCGGTTTGTGGCCAACCTGCGGAAGCGCCCCTGCCGAACCGGGGTCGGCGCGGGCCGGCCCGCCGGGCAGGGCCCCGCCGGGCGCTTCGGGGAGCCCTTTCCGACGGGCGGGCGGGGCCTTCCGAAGCGCCCGGCCAGGGGGAAGCCCGGCCCGAGGGTTGGCCGGCATGGGTTCGTGTCAACGCTAACAGAGAGGAACGCCAATTCCGTGGATGCCCGCCAGCAGCCCGGGCCGCCAGCATGCGCGAACATGTTGGCGGCCGTGAAACGCGCAAACGTCCCCTGTTGCCTGCCAGCGGCAACGTCCCCGAAGGCAACGCCGCAGCGCGGCTACTCGTTCTTCGACAGGTAGTCGGCAAGCAGGTAGCCAAAGCACAGGCTGCGACCGAAATTCAATCCGGGGCACACCGTGGTGTAGTTGTTGCCGACGAAGTTCCCGGCAACCGAGCCGTTCGCGTACAAGCCGGGAATGATCTCGCCAGCTTCATCGAGCACGTGCAGGTCCGGATCCGTTTGCAAACCTCCCAAGCACACAAGCAGCGCGCTGTACGTGGGGATGCAGTAGAAGGGGCCGTTCTCGTCGATGGGGCACAGGTACTCCGCAGGCTTCAGGAAGTCCTCATCGTAGCCCTTCTCGCACAGCTCGTTGTAACGCCTGATCGTCTCCTTGAGCGTGTCGGCCGGCAAATCGTTCGCCTCGGCCAGCTCGTCGATGGTGGCGAAACCGCCCTCGGGGCACATGAACAGCGCGTAATCTTCCTTGGTCGCCACGGGGCCGCCCAGGTAGCCGGCCTGCTCGGGAATGTAGTCCATCCAGTTCGGCGTGTAGATGTTGAACACCTTGCCACCCGGCTGACGCAAAAGCTGGATGCCCTCGTAGCCCATCACGCAATGCTCGTTATTGAAGCGCTCCCCGTTGGCGTTGACCTGCAGGTTGTTCTTCGACATGGTGAGCGCGATGATGGCCTCGTCGGCCGTCTGGTAGCGCTGCAGCAGCTCGGGGTCGTCCTCGTACAACGCGCGGATTTCGTCAGAGGAAAGCGCGCAAGGCGACTGCCCCATCGTGCACTCGACGGGAAGCGAGAAGATCATGGGAGCATGCGGCATGGTGTCCTGCATGGCGGCACCCGCCCATACGCCGAGCTTCTGACCGTCGCCCGTCGCATACTCCAAAAAGCCCTTGTACACGTTCTCGGAATCGGCCATGGGGCACAGCGCCTTGAGCATGTTCTCATCCATGGTGTAATCGCCCGTGCACAGCACCACGGCCCGCGCGTTCACATAGCCGACCGTCTTGCCCTCGGCAGACGTGCACACCGCGCCGCTCACCCGCCCATCGTCGTCTTTGATGAGCTGCTCCACCGTGGTGCTGTAGTTCAAGCTCATACCGCCCTCGGTGCAGCGGCGCTCCAAGATGGGAAGGAAGTCCATGATCGGGCTGCCGACCGTGGTGGGAAGGCGATTCTCGGAATTCGGATCCTTGTCGGTGGTGAACGAGCAGTTGGCGCCGCCAGCGAAGTTATGCGTGCCCGGATACTCGCCCAACGACCCGTGCTCCACCTCCGAGATGATAACGGTCAGCCCCTCTTCCTCGCAGATGCCGCACGCCCAGTCCATCGCCTCGCCCGAACGCAAAGCGAAGATGCGCCACAGCCGCTCGTCCACGTTGTGGCTCATCATCTCCATGATGCGGGGAAGGGCCTCCTCCACATCGACTTCACCGCCCACCTGCTTGGCCAGCGAGCTGTTGAACGCGAACACCGACCCGCCGATTCCCGTCCACGAATCGGTCTTCGCGACGAGCGTGACCTTCTCCCCCAGCTCGATGAGCCGTGTGGCCACCGCGTATCCGGACATGCCCGCCCCGACGATCAGGTACTGACCCGTCAGATCGACGGTCTCCTCGAACTCGGTAACGGGTTCGGGGGCGGGACCCGCCCAGTCGTACGCGCTTGCGCCCGCCGCCTGGCTCGACCCCGATCCTCCCGTTTCCGCGCTCGCTCCCGACGATGGCGAGGAGGCTTGGGACGGCGCGCATCCCGCCACCGCTCCCATTGCCGCAATCGCCCCTGCGGCAGCCGCTCCCGTGATGAAGCTCCGCCGGGAAAGCCCGGAGGCGTTGCGCTCGATGTTGTTTCGTTCCATGTGCGTCCCCTTTCCTTGGTTTTGGAGCCTTCGCAGGCCCAACACGACGTCCCACCCGCAACCGCATGCCGCAGGCGCGCCTCTAAAAGTACGCGCGGCGCGGCAAAATGGCACCCCTCCTTTCGGGTTGTTTTGAGTCGCGAGGCCCTGCCGCGCGCCGGCAGTTTGCTATGCTGGCACCACCTCTTTGGGGTCGTTCGCGCACGGCGTCTCAAGAGGAGGGAGGGGTTGCCATGAAAAGCGCTGCGAAACTCACGATGACCTTTGCGGGGTTCGGGATTCTCCTCGGACTGATGCAGGGGCTTCTGCTGTCGGAATCCCTGTTCGCCTCCGTCGGGCTGCGCAGGTTGCCCAACGACGCGTACGACATGGCTCTGCTTCTGTCGTACGCAGCAACGTCTGCGACCGTCGGAGTCCTTGGCGTGCGCGGAACCTTTGAGCAGAAACGCCTTCCGGCGGGGTGGTGCGCCGCGTGCGCCCTGGCAGGCACGACGCTTTTGGCGGTGTCGGGCAGCTTGAGGCCTCTCGCCGTTTTGGCGGGCGCGCTGACGGGATCGGGTGCAGGCGGGTTGGCGCTTTCCTGGCAAGAGGCCCTTGCATGGGTTCCGGCGCGACTGCGGGTCTTCTGCGTCGGATCGGCCTTCCTGTGCGTCTTCGCCGTCAGCTCGGCGCTCGTCGCGTTCCCTTCGCCTATCGCCATGGCCCTGTGCTTCGCAGGCATCCCCGCATCCGCGCTTCTTTTGGCCGTATGCTGCAAAAACGTCGGCTTGGAGCCCGGGCGGGTGGAGGTCGCCACGTTTTTCTCCGTCTCGCGGCCCTCGCCTTCGCCCGTAGAGGCGGCGGCCGCGACGGAGGGAACCGTGCGCTCGACGCTCTCCCAACTGCTAGGCCCGCTGTTTTGCCTGGCGGCGTTTGCCACCGTGTTCGGAATCGTGGGTCAAGTGGCCATAGGGACCCCAAGGGGGTTCTCGCACGCAAGTCAGGTGACCTGCTTTTCCATCGGATGCGCTGCGGCGCTTTTTCTCGCCGTCTCCGCCACCTCGTACAAGGCCATTGACCCCTCCTCCGTCTTTAGAACGATATTTCCCCTCGCCTTGGCCGCGCTGTTTCTATTGCCGTTCATCGATCCCGACAGCCGCGCGTACGGAAACGGCTTCTTGGCAGGAGGCTACTTCTTCGTCAGCTTCGCCTTCATGGTGCTGACCGCGTCTGCGGTTCGCAACCTGCACGTGTCAAGCTACGTCGTGAACGGATTCAGCCGGGGAATGGAGACTGCGCTCTCGGTGGTGGGCGTGGCAGTGGGAACCGCGCTTTCGGGAAGCGACGGGTACGACTTCATCCAGACGGTCACGCTCGTGTTCTTGTGCGGCTACCTCCTGTCCACAGCCCTGCTGCTCCTGAGCAGGCAGACTCGCAAAGAAAAAGAGCCTGCAAGGGGACATCCCGAGAGGAAAGAGTCTGTGATCATCGTGAACGAGGTGGTTAGAAGCGCCGACGACCAGATCCTTGAGCGGTGCAGCGCCTGCGCAAAAGCTCATGGCCTGACGCAGCGAGAAGAGGAGGTTCTGTTCTATCTGGCGAAAGGCCGCTCAAGCTCGTATATAAGCGAACTGTTTGTGGTTTCCCTCAACACCGTTAAAGGCCACGTGAAGAACATCTACGCCAAAACCGGCGTGCATTCCAAGCAGGAACTGCTGGACCTTGTGGAGCGAAGCGGGGGCGCAGTCGGCACGACAGGGACGAAGCCTGACGGAGATTCCGCGCAACACTGACGCGGCTTTTGGAACTTGAGCGAGGGGATCAGCCGTCCGTCACGCGCCACGGAACTCGTTGGCCAACGTCAGCAGCTCCTGGCGCTCGTGGACGCCCACCTTCTGATAGATGTGGCGCACGTGCGTTTTGGCGGTGTTCGTGCTGATGTAGAGCGTCTCTTTGATGTAGGGGATGCTGCGGCCCTTCAGCAAAAGGGCCAGCACCTCCCGCTCGCGCTGCGTCAGCCCGAACGCGTCGGCCAGAAGCGTCGCCTTGCACGAGGTCGCGTCCGGCCCCGCCTGGTCGCCTTCGGCGGGCACCACCTCCCACAAAAGCCGGTTCACGCTCTGCTCGCGTATGAAGTACATGCCGGCAAACGTGAGCAGCAGCACCTCCAACGACACCAGGTACGCAAGGACGTCCATGTGGACTCCCGCCGCCACCGCAACGGCGAGGGCGTTTCCGGCCGCAACGCCGCACAGCCCCCCTGCCCGCAGCGCCAACTGACCGCACGCGAGGATGCGGACGGGCGAGTTCGTGGCGTGCTTGGCGGCGTACACCGCAAGCAGCGTCATGGCGTTCTCCGAAACGAACGACGCCACGATGACCGCCACGCTAAAGCACGCGAACCTCCCTTCGAACGGCAGGATGAGCGAAAGGAACCCGACGGCGGCCACCAGGATGGAGACGCGGAACAGCACCTCGAAGTGGCAGTCGCGCATGAAGCGCAGCGCCACGCCCATGACCGCGAACGTGACGAACCTTCCCAAAATGGACACCTGGATGCCCAGCGCGTAGGAGTTGTCCACGCCCGAAAGCGCATCCTGGAACCCCGACTGCGAGAAGCTGAACCCGAAGCACAGAAGCGCCGCGCCTATGCCTATGGGCGCGAACTGCTTGAACAATATAGTGCGCCACGGCCTTGCCCAGACGGCGGCAACGTCGTCCCTTCCTCGCCGCCGCCATGCGCGGAGGAATCCGACCAAGCACACCACGGGAACCGCCACCAGCAGCACGAACGCCACGTCGATGGGCACGGCGTGAAGAGCGAGGGCGCATACGGCGTCGATGCCTATCTTCGCCATGATGACGGCCTTCACCCGCCCGAACTCCATCGACACGAACAGCTCGCTCCACAGCAGCCAGAACGCCTCGATGCCCACGCCGCACAGCACCGACCCCACCACGAGCAGCGCGAAGCTGTCGATCCACCCGTTGGCCGCGCACGTGACGAACAGGGTTCCGAACGTGAGCGCCCCCGCCGCCGCAACCGCCGCAAGCGGGTGCGAGGCAAGCGACGTCACGCGCCGGCCCAGCGCGACCATCGCGCAGTCGGCGAAAAACCGCGCCACCATGGTCACGGTCACCAGAACCTGCACGGCCGCCACAGCCGACTCCGACGAGCCGATGGTGACATGGAGGTTGACGACAAGCGACATCCACACGCGCGTCAACGCGAACGAGATCATCCCCAGGGGGACAAGCGCTGCGACTCCCCTCATCGCACGCGACCCCGTTTTGACAAAACCCCACATGAAAGCCCCTCACTCGAAATGGATGACGCACGCTCCGCCGGATTTTAGCACGGTGCGTGCGATGCCCGCCCGCAAAGGCGCATGGCATGCTGGCATCACGGCGGGTCGGCGCCCGGGCGCGGGGGATTGAAAGGTTCGCAACCGTTGATCCTAGTGCACGAGGCGCCGATCCGTCAACAGGGCACCTTTGCGGAAACAAGAGCGAAAAGGAGAGAAGGGATGAAGATCAACACGCACGACGGCGCGAAAAAGCGCGCTTGCGCCTTGAGCCGGCGGTCGTTTTTGGCGGGAGCGGGCTTGGCGTGCGCGGGGCTGGGGCTGGCCGCGTGCTCGCCCGCGTCGTCCGAAGGCGAGACAGGCGGCGCCTCCGCCTCCGCCTCGGTCTCGGCGCCTGCCAACTGGGATCACGAGGTGGACTTCCTTGTGATAGGATCGGGGACCGCCGCCGTCGGCGCGCTTGCGGCCACCGAGGCCGAAGGCGCTTCGGTCATGCTCATCGAAAAGGCCGACAGCCTGTTCGGCGGCACCTCCACCACGTCGGGCGGCGGGTTCTGGACCCCTATGAACAAGTGGCAGGCCGACGTGAACGTGACCGACAGCCGCGAGGCCGCCATCGCCTACATCACCGGATGCGGCGGAGGCCGCACCGATCAAGCCACGGTGGAGGCGTACGTGGACACGGCGCACGTCATGATGGAGTGGTTAAGCGACACCATCGGCGTTGAGTTCGCCGTGGGAGGCGCCCACGATTACTACGACAACGTGGAGGGCTTCCTCAACTACGGCCGCAACTCCAAGGTGAAAAGCGGCAAGGCGGGCGATGTGTGGAACGCCATCCAAGCCAAGCTCCAAGAGCGCGGTTGCGAGATCCTCATGGGAACGGCGCTCGACGAGTTCTACACCGACGCCAACGGCAGCGTCATCGGCGTCAAAGCGCTCCAGGGAGGCAAGGAGGTCAACATCAAGGCCGGCGCGGTGCTGATGGGCACCGGCGGCTTCGACCACGATCCCGAGATGACGCGCGAGAACCTTCCCGCGCCCATCTTCTACTCCAACGCCGCGCAAACGAACACGGGCGACGGCCACCGCGCCGCCGGACGCATCAACGCGAAGCTCGGGCTGATGAGCTTCGTCTGGGCCATGCCGAACATCTTCCCCGGCAAGCCCGCCGACTTCGACCCTGCGGCATCGGTGCAGTTCGACATAAAGGGCAACGACTTCAACCGCTATCGCGGCTATCCGAACAGCATGATCGTGAACAGCCGGGGCCATCGCTTCGGCGACGAGTCGGCAACGTATCCCGTCTACAACATGAGCATGCAGAACTTCAGTTCCGACACGCTCACTTACGAGAACGTCCCCGCCTTCTTCATCTGCGATTCCACCTATGTTGAAACCTACGAGCTGCCCGGCATGGGCGAGGGCGACGCATCGTGGTTCGAGCAGGCCGACACCATCGAGGAGCTTGCGGAGAAGCTGGGCATCGACGCGGCAGGGTTGGTCGCCGAGGTGGCGAAGTTCAACGGCTACGCGCAGACCGGCGTGGACGAGGACTACCATCGCGGCGAGAAAGAGTCGAGCAAAAGCGCATGGCTCAAAAACATCGACCGGCCCGACCTCGCCAACCCGATGATCGGCCCCGTGGAGAAGGGCCCGTTCTACGGAGCGGTGTACCTGCCCGCCATGACCGGTACCGCAGGAGGCGTGAAGATCAACGAGAACGCCCAGGCCGTCAACAACGACGGCGAGGTTATCCCGGGCTTGTACGCATGCGGCAACTGCACGGCGTCCATCGCCGGCGGCGCCTACCTTGGCGGCGGCGCCACGCTGTGCCCTGGGGCGACGATGGCCTACATCGCCGCTCATCACGCGCTGGGCATCTCGTAACGGCCCGCGCTTCCTTTATGTGCGGCGGCGGCCAGGCGGGCCACCGGCCCTGTCGCCGCCGCACGCTAGCCATGCGGCCGACGGCCATCGGCGGCTGTCCGCATGTGGTTTTGCCGAGCGTTCGCCTGGCCCCTCTTGCCCGGCAGCCCCCGCCCGGCGATACTGGCGCAAGAAGTTTCGTTGCAATTGCAACAAAGGAGACTGAAGCCGATGGATTCCCTTGACCGCTACCTGCCGCTCATCGGCCGCTCGCCGCTGTTCGACGGCATAGGCGCGAACGACCTCGAGGCTCTGCTCGCCTGTCTGGACGTCCGCACCCGCTCGTTCGAGAAAGGCGAGGCAGTGCTGCGCATGGGCGATGCCACCACCCGCATGGGCATGGTGCTGGAGGGCGCGGTGCGGCTGGAGCGCGACGACTATTGGGGCAACCGCAGCATCCTTGCATCGTTCGGGCCGGGGCAGTCGTTCGCCGAGGTGTGCGCATGCGAGCCCGACCTGCCGCTCGACGTCAACGTCATGGCCGCAGACAACGCGCTTGTGCTGTTCCTCGACGTGGGCCGCGTCACCACGATGTGCTCCTCGTCGTGCGCGTTCCACGCACGGCTCGTTCGCAACTTGCTCGGACTCATCGCAAAGCGCGCGCACTCCCTCACGCGCAAGATCGAGCACGTCTCCAAGCGCACGACGCGCGCGAAGCTGCTGTCGTACCTCTCCGAGCAGGCCGAGGCCGCAGGGTCGAACCGCTTCGCCATCCCCTTTGACCGCCAGGAACTGGCCGACTACCTGTCCGTGGACCGCAGCGCCATGTGCGCCGAGCTCTCGCGCATGAAGCGCGACGGCCTGGTGGACTTCCATAAGAACCGATTCGAGATCGTCCAAGGAGGCTCGCTATGATCTGCCCGCGCACCGCCGCGTTCCTTGTCATCGACATGCAGCATGGGTTCGTCGACTCCTCGTCGGCATTGTGCGTGGCCGGGGCGGCCGCCACGGTGCCCACGTGCTCGCGCGCGCTCGACAAGGCGCGCGAGCTGGGCATGCCCGTGTTCCACATCGTGCGCGAG
>NZ_CBDTNW010000080.1:0-9885 GCF_965361815.1 Rubneribacter sp. | reverse complement strand
GGAAACCAAGACGACACGGGCAGCGGCGCCACCCCCCCCACCCCCCCTCGGGCCGCGGCCAGCGCTGCACCGGCCGGCTCGGAGGAGCCGGCCGCCGGCAGCGACTTTGCGGAGGAGGACGCCGCTTCGGACGACGTCGAGCAGCCCGCTGACGTTTCGCCCGAAGAGCAGTCCGCCGAAGCGGGGGAGGAGGCGCCTTCCGCTGACGACCTGGTAGCCAAGGCGCAAGCCGAGGCGCGCGAGTGGCAGGACAAGTTCATGAGGCTTCACGCCGAATGGGACACCTACCGCCGCCGCACAGCCGAGCAGCGCGAGGCCGAAAAGGCCCTGGCAACGGAGAAGCTGGTGTCCGGGCTCATTCCGGTCATCGACGACTTCGAGCGCACCATCGACTACGCGGAGAAAAACGGCGAAACGGGCCTGTTCGACGGCGTGAAAGCCGTGCACGCCAAGTTCGTGGA
Organism: Rubneribacter sp.; assembly: GCF_965361815.1. NCBI lineage: Bacteria > Bacillati > Actinomycetota > Coriobacteriia > Eggerthellales > Eggerthellaceae > Rubneribacter > Rubneribacter sp. Next base: position 9,424 of record NZ_CBDTNW010000080.1, on the reverse strand, counting down.
CGTGCTCTCGAAAGGCGGCGTGCAGGTCATCGATCCGGCGGGAGAGGCGTTCGACGCGCTGGAGGCCCAAGCGGTGGCCACGGTGGACGACGCGAGCGTTCCCGACGAGACGGTGGGCGAGGTGTACCAGAAAGGTTACAAGATGGGATCGAAGGTCTTGCGACCGGCTATGGTCACCGTCACCACCGGGGGGCCGAAGCGAGAGAAACCGCAGGAAGACGCGGACAAGAAGTAAGAAGCTGGGAAGCGGGCTGCACGTGAGGGCAAGCCCGCTTCCGCTACTAGAGGCGCATAAGCAACGGCGAGGCTTCGGGACAGAGCCGTGAAGCCTCCTTGACTGAAAGGAAGGTGGAGCGCATGTCGGCAACTCCCGACTATTACAAGACGCTGGGCGTTCCACGCACGGCGACGGCCGATGAGATAAAGAAGGCGTTTCGCAAGCTGGCGCGCACGCATCATCCCGACGCCGGCGGCGACGAGGCGAAGTTCAAAGAGATCAACGAAGCTTACGAGGTGCTTTCGGACGACAAGAAGCGCAAGCTCTACGACCAGTACGGCACGGCGAACGAGAACCAGATCCCCCAGGGATGGGGCGGCGGGTCCGTGAACGTCGGGGACATCTTCGGCGGCGGGGCCGGCGGCTTCGGCAGCTGGGCGGACATTCTGGAGAGCATCCGGCGCGGCGAAGGGGCCTTCGGCACCGAATGGGACTTCGGCGGCTCCGGCTTCGGAGGGGCGCGTCAGCCCCGTCCCCGCAAGGGGCAGGACATGAACGTGACCCTGAACGTGACCTTCGACGAGGCGTTCAAGGGCGCCGAGAAGCGCGTGACCGTGCGCGTGCCCGGGCGCGGCGAATCGGAGACGCTGACGGTGAAGATTCCGGCCGGCGCCGTTGACGGCGGACGTTTGCGCTTCAAGGGCAAGGGCGGTCCGGGCGACAACGGCGGCGCGGCGGGCGACCTTCTGATCACCACGAAGGTGGAGGAGCATCCGCACTACCGCCGCAAGGGCGCCGACGTGCTCATGGACGTGCCCGTGAGCGTGGCCGAGGCCGCGCTGGGCGCGAGCGTGGTCGTGCCCGCCCCGGACGGCACGAAGGTCCGCGTCAAGGTGCCCGTCGGCACCCAGGACGGCACCGTGCTGACCGTGCGCGGGAAAGGAGCGCCCAAGGTGAAGGGCGAAGGTTCGGGCGATTTGAGGATCACCGTCAAGGTGGTCGTGCCCAAGCAGATGAACGACGGCCAGAGAAAGGCCATGGAGGATTACCTGGCCGCAACCGACGAGAACGTGAGGAGTTGGGAGCGATGAGCGATCGCGCGGACCGGAACCGCCCGCTGTACATGATCAGCGTGGCGGCGCAGCTGGCGGGCGTGCATCCCCAGACCCTGCGCACCTACGAGCAGAAGGGCCTGGTGTCCCCCCAGCGCACCAGCGGCAACACCCGCATGTACTCGCAGGCCGACATCGAGCGTTTGGAGCTTATCAACGAGCTGACGAGCGAGGGCATCAACCTGGCCGGCGTCATCCGCATCCTGGACTTGCAGGGGCGGCTGGACGAACGCGACGCCGAGCTGGACGATCTGCACAAGCGGGTGCGCCGCCTGGCCGATCGCGTGCACGAGCTGGAAACGCGCGAGAGCGTGAACTCGCTCGTGCGCGTGTCGGATATGCCGCCGTCGTTTCTGCGGCTGCCGTGAAGTTTGGGCGCGCAGCGCGGCGGGCACACGGGCGGTACGGACGATGCGGGCGGGTGGCGCACACGGCAACGCGCTGCGCAACGCACGCGTGTTTCACGTGAAACATTTCATGACTTTTGAGGTCATGCGAAGGAGGAACAACCATGAACATGGGCAATCTGAGCAAACTGGCCCTGACTGCGCAGGAGGCGTTGCAGCAGACCATCGTCATCGCCTCGGAAAACGAGGCTTCGCAGGCAGAGCCCATCCATATGCTGAAAGCGCTGCTGCAGTCGAAGGAGAACAACCTGTCGGCCATCATCAAGCGCATCGGCGCCGACCCGGCGCAGCTGCTGGCCAACGTGGACGCGGAGATCGGGCGCATGCCGAAGGTGAGCGGCAACTCCATGATGATGACGGGCGCCCCCGGCCCCGCGCTCATGAACCTCATCGACGCCGCCGTGAAGACGGCCGAGAAGCTGGGCGACAGCTACGCCACAAGCGAGCACTTGCTCATAGCGCTTTCCGAGGACAAGGGCGCGCCGGGGAAGATCCTCAACGGCGCGGGCGTGACGCGCAAGACCATCGAGGCGGCCTACGACGAGCTGCGCGGCGACACGCGCGTCACCGACCCGCAGAACAAGGCGCAGTTCGAGGCGCTGGAGCAGTACGGCCAAAACCTCACCCAGCAGGCCCGCGAGGGCAAGCTTGACCCGGTGATCGGCCGTTCGGAGGAAATCCGCCGCACCGTCCAGGTGCTTTCACGCCGCACGAAGAACAACCCCGTGCTCATCGGCGAGCCGGGCACCGGCAAAACGGCCATCGTGGAGGGCCTGGCCCAGCGTATCGTGGCGGGTGACGTGCCCTCCAGCCTGCGCGACCGCGACATCATCACGCTCGATTTAAGCTCCATGCTGGCCGGCGCGAAGTACCGCGGCGAGTTCGAGGACCGCTTGAAGGCGGTGCTGCGTGAGGTGAAGCAGAGCGAGGGGCAGATCATCCTGTTCATCGACGAGCTGCACACCATTGTGGGCGCCGGCTCCACCGGCGACAGCTCCATGGACGCGGGCAACATGCTCAAACCGGCCCTCGCGCGCGGCGAGCTGCACGCCATCGGCGCCACCACGCTGGACGAGTACCGCAAGTACATCGAAAAGGACGCTGCTCTGGAGCGCCGCTTCCAGCCGGTGCTGGTCACAGAGCCCACGGTGGAGGACACCATCGCCATTTTGCGCGGCCTGAAGGAGAAGTACGAGATCCATCACGGCGTGCGCATCACCGACGCCGCCATCGTGGCCGCGGCGGAGCTGTCGAACCGCTACATCTCCGACCGCTTCCTGCCCGACAAGGCCATCGACCTCATGGACGAGGCCGCCAGCCGCCTGCGCATAGAGATCGACTCCATGCCCGAGGAGGTGGATGCGGCCGAGCGCAAGCTCACGCAGATGCAGATCGAGGAGCAGGCGCTCATGAAGGAAAGCGACGAGGCGTCCCAGGAGCGCCTGGAAGCGCTGCGCCGCGACATCGCCGCCGCCCGCGAGGCGCTGGACAAGCAGAAGGCCGAGTGGCAAAACGAGAAGGACGCCATCGAGAACGTGCAGAACCTCAAAAGCGAGCTTGAAGGGGCCCAGCTGGAGGAGGAGCGCGCCACGCGCGAGGGCGACCTGGTGAAGGCGTCCGAAATCCGCTACGCCCGCATCCCCGAGCTGCAGCAGCGGCTGCACGCCGCCGAGGAGGCGCTCAACGTCAAGCAGCAAGACGGCGCCATTCTCAAAGAGGAGGTGTCGGAAGACGAGATAGCCGAGGTGGTGTCCACGTGGACGGGCATCCCCGTGCAGAAGATGATGCAGGGCGAGATGGCCAAGCTGGTGGACTTGGAGGACAAGCTGCACGAGCGCGTGGTGGGCCAGGACGAGGCCGTGGCCGCGGTGGCCGGCGCCATCCGCCGCAACCGCGCGGGGCTTTCCGACCCCAACCAACCCATCGGCAGCTTCCTGTTCCTCGGCCCCACGGGCGTGGGCAAAACCGAGCTTGCCAAAGCGCTGGCGGAGTACCTGTTCGACAGCGAGAAGGCCATGGTGCGCATCGACATGTCCGAGTACATGGAGAAGTTTTCCGTGCAGCGCCTGATCGGTGCGCCTCCGGGGTACGTGGGCTATGACGAGGGCGGCCAGCTGACCGAGGCCGTGCGCCGCAAGCCCTACAGCGTGGTGCTGCTGGACGAGATAGAAAAAGCGCATCCGGACGTGTTCAACGTGCTTCTGCAGGTGCTCGACGACGGGCGTTTGACCGACGGCCAGGGCCGCGTGGTCAGCTTCAAGAACGCCATCATCATCATGACCAGCAACGTGGGCAGCCAGTCCATCCGCGAGTTCTCCAACCAGGAGACAGGCGGCGAGAGCATGGGCCAAATGGTGGAGGACATGATGAAGGGCGACATCGCCAGCACGGCGAAGCGCCTGGCCGAGCTGCAGCAGCAGGTGAACGACGCGCTGCGCTCCACGTTCCGCCCCGAGTTCCTAAACCGCATCGACGACATCATCACGTTCAACGCGCTGTCCATCGCGGCCATGGAGCCCATTGTGGAGCTGCAGCTCAACGACGTGCGCGACCGCTTGGCCGACCGCCGCATCACGCTGGACGTGACGCCGGCGGCCATGGAGCACCTGTCCATCGACGGCTACGATCCCGTCTACGGCGCGCGTCCCTTGAAGCGCCTCATCCAGCGCGAGATTGTGGACCGCGTGGCGCAGAAGATGATCGAGGGCCAGCTGCGCGACCGCAGCCACGTGCTCATCGACATCAACCGCGAGGGCAACTACGAGTGCACGGTGGAAGAGCCCCTCGACTTCGACAATCTGGTGCTTGACGCCGCCCCGGTGCAAAAGTAGCGGCTCGAAGGAGCGGCGGGTCTTGGGTTCCGGCCCGTCGGAGAGTTTTCAGCGCCCGCCGGGCAGATGCCCGGCGGGCGCGCTGCGCATGCCATCTGCCCGATGGTCGCGCTGCGCATGTCGGGCCAGCGCGGCGCCGAAGGCCCCCGCGCTCTGCGCCGGCGTGCCGCCGAGGCTCTCCCTCGCATCCCGCGTCCGCGCGCCGCGGGGCTTTTTTTGCCACCGGGGTCCTCTCTTGTCCCCTCGTCGGTTTTTCGCCGGGGGTCCTCCTTCGCATCCCCTGCTTTCCTGCTGCCGGAGACTCCCCTTGCGTCCCGCACCGGTTTGCCGCATCATGCATTGCAGCGCAAAGCACCGAAGATAGGAGCGACGGCATGGAGAGCACACTGGTGACCGCGCGCGTGCCAACGGCCAAGAAGGAGGCGGGATCGCAGATCCTCGCCGAGCTGGGGAACACGACGACGGATCTTGTGAACAGCGCGTTTGACTACCTGATAGACCGAAGGGAGCTGCCGCAGGCTCGCGATGAGGTTCGCGCCCGCGCCAAGGACGTCCATGCCTTTTTGCGGGAGAGCACGCTGGTTGTGGATTGGTCGAAAGACGGGGAGGTCGATGACCGTGAACCTTCTGCTTGATACCGACGTGTACATAGACTACGTGGGCCGCAGGGAGCCGTTTTTCGAGGATGCGCGGCGCATCGTCGTCGCCGGCTACCTTGGCGACGTCAGGCTGTGGGTGCCGACGTTCTCTTTGCAGGAGGCGTTTCGCGTGCTGAGGCGCCATGCGGACCCCGTCCGCATCCAGCGGGCGATGGCGAAGACGAGCGAGGCGCTGACCCCGGTCGGCTTGAGCGCCGGGGAAGCCGTTCGCGCCGCTCGTTTGGAATGGGACGACTACGAGAAGTGCCTTGTCTCCCTGTGCGCCGGGAAGGCGAAGGCCGACTATCTGGTGACGCGGGATCCGGCGGCTTTCGCCCGGTCGCTCATCCCGGTCGCAACCCCTGGGGAGTGGCTTCGCACAGCCGAGCGCGATCTGGGCCTTGCGCGCGACCCCATGGAGCCGTGAGCGCGCGGCGCCGAAGACCTCTCTGTTGATGCGGGAGCGCCTCTGTTGAACCGGGGTCGACAGAGGCCGGGCCGGCCCGCCGGCGCTTCGGAAAGCTTTCCCAACGGGCGGGCGGGGCTTTCCGAAGCGCCCGATCAGGGGAAGCTCTGCTCGAACATTGGCCAACAGGGGCTCATGTCTAACAGGGAGAGCGTGCCGAAATGGCAGAAAACGCGTTCTGTGCATAGATTCAGGAGGCGGAAGCCCGCGCTGAGGATTCGCGACCTGGTGTTTTGCCGACGGGGAAGCGCAGCGCGTCCGCTTCGATCGGTAAAACCTATGCACAAGATGCGATTCGTGCCACTTCGGGCCGAACTCTCTCTTTGACAGAGAGGCTGAAGCTGGCCAGCCGGCTCGCCAGCGCGGCGGTCGGCCTCACGCCGTCGTCTTCACGGCGCCCTTCTCGCAGCGGTTGCCCCAGGAGTCGATGATGGCGCCGTCGCGGTAGACGCAGATGATCTCGCAGCGGTTCGCGCACTTTTGGCACTCCACCTCGCGCGTGGCGAACTCGAAGTCGCGCAGCGCGTCGAAGTCGAACGGCTCGTCGTCCGCCGCCGCGTTGCCCGTCGCATCCGCGCTTCCCGCTCCGGTGCCCGTCGCCGTGCCGACCGCACTCGCCCCCGCGACCGCGCGCGGTGCGGCCTCGGCGGCCAGAAGCGCCACGCCGAACGCGCCCATGAGGTGCCCGTCGGCGTCCACGAGCACCTCCATTCCCAGCTCGTCCTCGAAGGCGCGCACCACGCCGGCGTTTTTGCTCACACCGCCCTGGAACACCACCGGCGCCACGATCTGCTTGCCTTTGCCTACGTTGTTGAGGTAGTTGGTGGCAACCGCGCGGCACAGGCCCGCGATGATGTCCTCGCGCGCGTAACCCACCTGGATCTTGTGCACAAGGTCGCTCTCGGCGAACACGGTGCAGCGCGCCGCGATGTTCGCCGGCTTCTTCGACGTGAGCGCGATCTCGCCGAACTCCTCCACCTCCACGCCTAAACGGTGCGCCTGGCTCGACAAAAACGCGCCCGTGCCGGCGGCGCACAGCGTGTTCATGGCGTAGTCCACGGCAATGCCGTTCTCCACGCAGATGATCTTTGAGTCCTGCCCGCCTATCTCCAGGATGGTGCGCACGTCGGGGTGCAGGAAGGTGGTGCCCACCGCATGCGCCGTGATCTCGTTTTTCACCACGGCCGCGCCGCACATGGCGCCCACAAGCCGACGCGCGCTGCCGGTGGTGCCCACGGCGCGCACGCGCACGGCGTCGCGATCGACTTGCGAGCCTAGGTCGGCCACCACGCGGCGCGCGGCATCGGCCGGGTTGCCCTCGGTCCACAGGTACGTGCGCGCGATGATGCGCCGCGCGCCGTCGATGATCACGCCCTTCGTGGAGATGGACCCTATATCGATTCCCAGATAGCACTCCGTCTGCTCCGTCATCGCATGTTCTCCTTCTTCATGGCCAGCATGTCGTAGAACGCCTCGAGGCGCGTGTCCAGGCCGGTGTCGCTGGTCTGCGAGTCGTAGCTCAAATAGAGCAGGGGCATGCCGGTGTCGCGGCCGATGCGCTGCAGCACCGGCACGCAGTCCACCTCCGGCGTGCAGCCCGACGACTTCACGTGCACCACGCCGTCGAAGCCCTCCTGCGCGTAGCGCAGCGCGGAGGCTATGGTGAGGCTGGAGGTGGGTCCCATGTCGTAGGTCACGTAGTCGGCGATGCTCGCGCGCAGGTTCTTCTCGTTGTAGCGCAGGTTGCGGTTCGTCATGGTGAGCGAGCGGTGCACCTCCACGCCCATCGCCAGCAGCTTGCGCTCCAAATCCAGGTTGCTGGCCGGATCGGCTGCCGTGAAGTACTCGCCCACAATGCCCACGCGCACCGGGCGCGCGGGCCGGCGCACCGGCAGCGACCGCAGCGCGTCGAGGCCCCGGCGCTGCGCCTCGGTTATGTCGCGCTCGCAGGTTGCCTCGCGCATGTCGGCGAAGTACGCTTCCCGCGCGCGGTCGAACGAGCCGGGTTCCACCTCGAACCCGGCGTTGGCCAGGTACAGGTCGTTCGCCTCGTCCAAGCACTCGATCATCTTGAACACGGCCAGCATGTTGCGCACGCCGCGCGGCACCGACACGTTGGGGTTCACCTTCTTCTTGCAGATGGTCACGTACTCGGTGAGCGGCTTTCCCGTCACCGTGGCGAAGTTCAGCATGTCGAACTCGTATCCCAGATCACGCAGGATGGACTCCTGCAGCTCTCCGTAGTAGCCCAAACGGCACGGCCCTGCGAACTGCACGAGCACGTCCGCGCCCAGCTCGAGCGCCTCGATGTAGTCGCCCAGGATGTGCTTGAAAGGCGCGCACACCATGTCGCTGGAATGGCGCGATCCCAGCTCCGCCGTGCGCCGCGTGGCCTTGGGCAGCGCCACGAAGTCGGCGTCCAACACGTGCTCCACGAAGAACTTGAACGCGATGTCGTAGTAGCTGTAGCGGAAGAACGCCACGCGCGTGCGGGCGTGGCGTTCGCGCGTGCGCGGCCGGGGCCTCTTCGGCAGCAGCGGGCGCAGCCTGAACGGGCCGCGTCCGCCGCCTCCCAGCACCACGCGCGCCCCGCGCGCCCCGTCGGCGATGCCCGGGCTGTCGTCGGTTCGCAGGGGGTTCACGCGATTGCGCTCGAGATATCGACCGAATGCGCGGCCGACCGTGGGATTCACCGCTCGCTTACCTGCGTCGCCGTCTGCAATTTCAGGCGTTTCTGTGTGCGGTGTCTCGCTCATGGACGTAGCCTCCCTTCTTCTGGTAACGCAGGATGTCCACGAAGCTCTCCACGCGCGTTTCAAGCCCGGCGGTGCCGCTTTGCGCGTCCACGGTGAGGTTGAGGATGGGCTTGCCCTGGATGCAGCGCAGGATGGCGTCGTCGGTCATGGAGTCCGGCCCGCACGGGAACGCGCTCACCAGCACGATGCCGTCCACGCGGTCGTGCAGCAGCATGATGGCGCCGACGATCTCGCGGTTGACCGTCCACGGCATGGTTTCGGAGAACTCGAAGCTGGCTTGCAGCGCGCGTTCGCGGTCGGTTTCGTCGGCGAACAGCACGGTGGCGCCCATGCCCTCGATCAGATCGACGAGCGCGCCGCCCAGGTGCGGGTCGTGCGCCACGTAGGGATGAGCGGCCAGCAGGATGCCAAGGGGCGCGTCGCCGCCGGCTCCATTGCCAAGGGCCGCCTCCCGGGCGCGGTCGAGGGCCGCCAGCGTGCGCGCTTGCCGCTCCAGCGCGGCGCGCTCGGCCCGCTCCTGGGCGTGCGCGGCCTTCTTCCACGCGAGCTTCGCCTCGCGGGTCCCCGCGCCTAGCTGCGATGCTGCGGACAGCAGCGCCTCCTTCATGCCGGCCTTCTCCTCCCAAACGTTCACCAGGCACGACAGCACGCGGACGCGGCTGTCTGCGAACGTGTTGGCCACAAGGTCCGGCAACGCTTGGAACTTCGTGCAAAACCCGCGGTGCAGCCCCTCGCTGACGATGCTGGGAACGAACACGACGTCGCACGCGCCTGCGTCCAAAAGCGGCGCCACGTGTCCCAGGTACGCCTTCGAGGCCAGGCAGCACTCGTCGTTGGACAGCGCGTCGCCGCGCTCGACCACGGCCCTGTCCGTGGGGTCGCTGACCGCCACCTCGTACCCGAGCGCTTGGAAGAACGTCGTCCACAGCACGCCATAGCGGTGGAACAGAAGCGGGGGGGGTGTTCCGAGGGGGGGGGTGTCCCTTGGCCCTCCCCT
>NZ_CBDTNW010000079.1:0-3453 GCF_965361815.1 Rubneribacter sp. | reverse complement strand
GTCCCAGCTGATGCGCACCCAGCCCGGGTCGGAATCGCCCTTGGGGTTCGTGCGCTTCATGGGGTAGCGCAGGCGGTCGGGGTGATACGCCGCCTGGATGGACGACTGAGATTTGGAGCAGCAGTTGCCGTTCGACTGCTTGGCGCTCTCGTCGCCCTCCACCTTCACAGCCCGTCCGTTCTCCACGGTCACCCACACGCCGCACTCCATCTTGCCGCAGCCGCGGCATGTCGTGCGCACCCTCTTGACGTCCTGGGCGCTCGCGTCGCTCGTCTCCGCCAGCGCTTTGGAGCCGGCCGCGCCCGTCGAGAGCGCCACGGCCGCCGCAGTCGCCGCTGCAAGCTGAACGAAGCTTCGACGGGTAATGCTCATGCCCATCGATCGTCCTCCTTAGATTGCCCAACATGACCGACGCCTTCCCGTCGCCTAGGTTCGAAGGGGCGGCGTCGCTTTCGCATGGTACGGGCAGCCCGGCCCAAACGTTGTCAACCGAGTTTTATGATTCGCGAATTCCTGTCCACCGTTTTTTATGATTTTCGGCAAAGGTCTGCGTTTCCGCAGGTGAAACGGATGCAACATCAAAACGGCCCCGGAGGCTTCGTGGTACACTGGCACGCGGGGAAGCAGGCGCGCTTGAGAGGGGTGCTGTTTGCGATGGGATCGTTTTTCAGACAGGACGAGATAGACCGGCAGGCGTCGGTGCTCTACGGGTTCGCGCTCTACTCCGTGTGGACGTTCGTGGCGCTGCACGACGTGCTGCGCTTCGCTGCCAACGCCGAGAAGACCACGCCGTCGCTGTTCTTCTCCATTTGCACGCCGCTTGCGCTCGCCGGATGCATGCTCCTGGTCGGGCTGAACTGGAAGCGCGGCGCCGCCGTCCTCTCGCGGCCGGTTTCCACCGGTCTTTTGTCGGCGGCGGCCTTGGTAGGCTCGTTCATGATGGTGCTCCTTGATCGCGAGAGCGTCGTCCGCAGCATCGGCTCCATCGGGGCCCAGGTATGCTTCGAACTGCTGCTTTTAGTATGGTTCAAAACGTTCGCGAACTTCGATCTGGAGATCATCGTCAAGAAGATCCCGGGCATCCTGGCCCTGATGGGAGCCGTGTGCGGGATTCTGCTGCTCGTTCCGTCCGAAGCGCAGATGGTGTTGCTGGCAACCCTGCCTTTGGGCCAGGCAGCGTTCCTCATCGCGGCGGAGGTGAAGGTTGATCCCGCGCCGGAGTCCACGCGATCGGCCGACCGGCGGGTTCTGGAGAAGGTCATCGGCGGCGCGCTCGCGTTCTGCGCGCTCGTCGGCCTGCTGCTCTCGTTCGCACGCTTCAACAGCCGCGACCACCTGCCCACGCTGTTCTACTACTTCTTCCTGCTTGAAGTGGGCTTCATCTTGTTCGGCGCGTCCTGCTTCATCGCCGCGTCGAGCTACCGCAACCGGCGCGTGTACGCCAACACGTTCTCCGCGCGTCCCATGGTGTCTATCGCGCTGTGCGCGCTCGTGCTTGCGGGCACGCCGTTCGCCTTCAATGCGGAGCGCGTGTACAGCTGCATTGGGCTTGGGGGCTTCAACATCGCGTTCATTGTGTTGTTTCTGCTGATGGGAAAGCATTTTTCGTGCTCGTCCGTCCACCTGTTCGCGCTCGGGCGCGCCGCGTACTCGGCCATGGCGGCCGTTGGGAACTTCGCCGTGCTGAAGCTGATCGACATCGAAAGCCCGCAAGGGGTCGATGTTGCCACGTTCATCCTCATCTTCTGCTGCCAGGCCCTTGTGGCCATCTGCTTCACGGCGTTTTGGATGGTTCGCCACAGCGCGGGCGTCGAGGATCAGGAGGGCGCGACGCACGCCGAGATGCCCGCGCTCGCAGGGACCGCCGACCCCGACCCCGACGCCGGCGGGCAGGAGGAGCCGGACCGCGATCGCCCGTCAGCCATCTCCCTGCTTGCGCGCCGCTACAGGCTGTCGGAGCGGGAGACCGAGGTGGCGGCGCTGTTCATCAAGGGCCGCAGCGTGAAGCGAACCTCCGAGGAGCTGTTTTTGTCCACCGGCACCGTGAACACCTACCTGCGGCGCATCTACCAGAAGATGGACATCCACACCCGCCAGGAGCTGCTGGATTTGTTCGATGCGGAAAAGGAGCAGGCCAGGGGGCGCTGAGGCGCCCGGGGCGTGCGGACCCGCCGGAGAGGCGGGGCTTCGCCCGCAGGTTGGTCACAAACTGCGCCCTGTGGCACGCACGGGGCCGGTTTCGCGCCCTCCGCGCCCCTCGCGCCCGGAGAAACCCCAGGTCGCGGGAAACGCGCAGCCCGCGTCGGTGGCGGCTCGGCGGGAAGGCCGCGGACCGGGCGCGCGGGGCGGAGAGCGTCGTGACACAGTTCGTGACACAGAGCGTCGTGACACAGTTCGTGACACAGGACGGGGATAACGTCACGCTCTGCGTGACACAGGACGGGGATAACGTCACGCTCTGCCAGGCGCCCAGGGGGAGAACGCTTCACGCGAAGCGTCCGGGACGCGCCGCCGCCGTTGCGCCCGCCTCGCGCGAGGCGCCCGGGGAGGGGGAAGGGAGCCCCTCCCCCGCATCCGCAGGAGGATGGGCGCTAGTAGAACATGAACACGGAAAGACCCAGCTCGTAGAAGGCGACGCGGAGCGCGACGGCGCCTGCGAGGGCGCAGGCCACGGCGACCGTCCCCCAGAGCCTCCAGTCGCCGGTCTTGCGGCCCATGAGGGCGGCGGCCAGCGGTAGGGCGCCGCCGACGAGGACCGCGCCCGCCCAGAGGAGCGGCGCCTGAGCCGCAACCACGCTGGCCGCGTCGGCCATGCCGGCGGTGGGGCGCGTGGGGTCGAAGTAGAACCCGACCTCGGCGAAGGCGCCCGCGCTCGCCTGCAGGGAGATGGCGAAGGCCACGGCGGCCGCGGCCGCGAGGGCGGTGCCGGCGAGGGCCGGCGGGCCGACGGGCGCAACATCGTCGCCTGCGAGCGCCATGACGAGGGCCATGGTGCACGGCCCCAGCGCGCAGGCGTTGCCGAGGACGTAGAGGACCCAGAGCACCGAGTCCCACGCGGGGCGGGCGGCCATCATGTAGGAGTGCGCCATGACCACCACGAGGATGACGCACACGGCGACGGACAGCCAGCACAGCCACTTCGGCACGGTGGCGCCGTCCTCGGAGCGGCGCATCGCCACCAGGTAGGCCACGGCCACTACTGCGAGCACCACGATCGCTATCAGCTCCTGGGTGATCCCGCTCGTGATGTGCCCGAAGCCGTTGAAGATCCTCTCCCAGTGCTCCAGGTGGAAGAACACCGCCACCCCGCCGGCGGCCAGAAGAACCGCCGACGCGATCCAAGCCGGAACCTGCGCCTTCTTCGCGTGCCCGCCGGCCGCCAAGAGCGCCTGCGTCCCGAACAGCCCCGCCGACCACGCAACCAGCGTGGTGAACAGGATCAAAGGCCATTGC
>NZ_CBDTNW010000078.1:0-10494 GCF_965361815.1 Rubneribacter sp. | reverse complement strand
CGGCCCTTCCGCATGTGGAAGTTCAGGAGCATGGTGCCCAACGCAGACGAGATGCTGGCCGACCTGCAAGGCTCGAACGAGGCCGACGGCCCGCTGTTCAAGATCAGGGAAGACCCCCGGGTGGTTCCAGGCGTGGGGGCTTTCATCAGGAAGCACTCCATAGACGAGCTCCCCCAGCTCCTGAACGTGCTTGCCGGCCAGATGTCCCTCATAGGCCCCAGGCCCGGCCTCCCGAGAGAGGTCGTCCAATACGACGAGCGCGCCAAGCGCCGCCTAGCGGTCAAACCCGGCTGCGGGGGAGCCTGGCAGGTGTCGGGTAGGTCGGATATCGGGTTCGAGCAGATGGTCGATCTCGACTTGGATTACATGCATAGCCGCGGCATCGCGAAAGACCTGGATCTCGTCGTTCGCACTCTTGGCGCGATGCGCTCAGGAAAAGGGGCCAGCTGATGCCTGCGACGCACACGCTGGAAGTGAGAGGCGCTGGCTTTCCCGCGGATGCGAAATGCCCCCTTGGCGCCTTCGGCGCGATGTTTGGCAAGAAGAGGCCGGGACGATGAGGATCCTCTACTTCACGCAATTCTTTAGCCCGGAGAATATAGCCGGTGCGTTTCGCGCTCGCGACCACGCGGTTGCATGGGCGGAAAAAGGACACGACGTCACGGTGTTCACCGGGTGGCCCAACTATCCTGCAGGGAAGCTGTTCGACGGCTACGCGATGGAGCGGCTTGGCGAAGAGAGCGTTGACGGCGTGCGCGTGTTCCGCTCGCAATCGAAAATGCAAGCGAATACGAGCTTCAAAAAACGCATCGAAAGCGGCCTCAGCTTCGTCGCCAACGGATTGCGCAATACGCGCGGCGACTCTCCCATCGGAAAAGACTACGACGCGGTGCTCGCGACGAGCGGCACGGTGTTTGCCGCATGGCTCGGCGTCCGTTATGCCAAGAAGAACAGGCTGCCCCTCGTCGTGGAGTTCCGCGACCTTACGTACAGGCAGATGGCCGCTACCGGCAGCTCCGAGAGCTGCGCGAAGGTGAAAGCAATGAAGGCGTGCGAGCTTTCTTTCTGCAAGGCGGCTGACAAGGTGGTCGTCCTTACGGAGGGCTTTGGGCGCGAGCTTGCGCTCCAAGGCGTCCCCGAGAGCAAGATGGCCGTTGTGCCCAACGGGGCGGATCCCGTCTTTTGCGAGCACGACTGGACTGGCGCGCTGCGCCTCGGGTACTTCGGCACCATGGGCATCTCGCAGGACGTCGTGCGCACGCTCGACCTCGCCGCTGGGCTTGCCCGGGAAGGGTTGCTGGGGAGCTACGACCTTGTCGGAGAGGGCGCTTCGCGCGGAGTGGTCGAGGAGGGCATCGCATCCGGAGCCTACCCGTTCGCGTCCCTATCCCGCGGCGTTCCCATGGACGAGCTGGAGCCGCGCTACGCGTCGGCCCACATGACGGTGGCGTCGCTGCGGCGAAACGCAAGCTTCGCAGGAACCGTCCCCTCGAAGATCTTCCAGTCGTTCGCGCGCGGCACGCCGGTGCTGTTTGTCGGTCCCGAGGGGGAGGCGGCGCGCCTCGTCCGCGAAAGCGGAGGCGGAATCGCCTTGTGCGGAGGCGACGCCGAGTGCGCTGAGGCGCTCCGCGAATTCGCGGGAGGCCCCGATCTCCCGGGGAGGCTCGCCGCGATGGGCGCGAGCGCCCGCTCCTTCATGGAGCGCAACTACACGAGAAGCCAGATGGCGGAGCGCATGCTCGGCATCCTTGAGGATGCTGCGGCGGGCATCCGCCGAAAGCGATGAGGAGCAAGGAAATGGTCAACGTCATAGGGCTCGGCTACATCGGGCTGCCTACCGCCCTCATGATGGCATCCCACGGCGTGGAGGTTGTGGGGACGGATCGCAACGCCGCTTTGGTGGAAACGCTCAACGCCGGCAAGACCACCTTCAAGGAGGAGGGCCTCGACGAGCTGTTCGAGGAGGCCGTGAGGGCGGGCGTGGAGTTCACCACCGAGTACCAGGTCTGCGACACCTACATCGTGTCCGTGCCAACGCCCTACGACAAGCTCGACAAGAAGATTGACCCGGCGTACGTTGTCGCGGCGTCCAGGACCGTGCTGGAGGTGGCTCCCGAAGGCGCCGTTCTCGTCATCGAGTCCACGGTCTCTCCGAACACGATTGACCGTTACGTGCGCCCGCTGCTGGCCGAAGCCGGCCGCGAGGACGTCGCGCTCGTCCATGCCCCCGAGCGCATCATCCCGGGCAACATGGTGAGCGAGCTGCTGCGCAACAACCGCACCATTGGCGCGGACGATCCGGAGGTGGGCAGGAGGGTTGCCGGCCTCTATGCGAGCTTCTGCCAGGGGGAGATCGCCCTCACCGACATCCGCACCGCTGAGATGACCAAGGTCGTGGAGAACACGTTTCGCGCGGTCAACATCGCCTTCTCCAACGAGTTGGCAAAAATCTGCCGTATCGGCGGTATGGACGTCGCCGAGGTCATTCGCATCTCCAACAAGCATCCCCGCGTGAACATCCTGCAGCCCGGCCCCGGCGTGGGCGGCCACTGCATACCGGTGGACCCCTGGTTCCTCGTGGGCGACTACCCCGAGGCGGCCAACTTCATCCGCCTGGCGCTGCAGACCAATGCGGGCATGCCCGAATACGTGCTGCGTCGCGCATACGAGGTGATGAGGGAGCGCAACATCTCGGACGTTTCGAGGGTGGGCATTTACGGCCTTACGTATAAGGAGGACGTGGACGACGTGCGGGAGTCTCCAACTCTGCAAATGCTGGAGGCGCAAGCCGAGCACCTGGGAGGGGCCGTCATGAAGGTCTATGACCCGTGGGTCGAGTCGGACGTCGTGCTCAATCAGGTGCATTCAATGGATGAATTCCTCGAAGGTTTAGAGATGGTGATTGTGATGGTTGGCCACTCCGAGGTCAAGGGAAGGCCGGAGGCGTTCGGCGGCTGCGTGCTGATCGACCCTCGTGATGTCATGGGCAATGGCTCAAACGTCTACAAGCTCTAGGACGGTTTCCGTGAGGAAAAAAGTAATGCTCGTTTTCGGCACTCGCCCGGAGGCGATAAAGATGTGTCCGCTCGTGAACGAGTTGAAGGGCCGCCCTGAAGAGTTCGACGCGGTCGTATGCGTCACCGGCCAGCACCGGGAGATGCTCGACCAGGTGTTGCGCGTGTTCGACGTTAGGCCAGATCACGATTTGGCTATTATGAAGCCAGGGCAAACGCTCTTCGACATCACATCGGACGTGCTGCTGAACATGAGGAAAGTCTTTGAGCATGAGGAGCCGGATGTCGTTTTGGTTCACGGCGACACGACCACCTCGTTCGCCGCCGCGCTCGCTGCGTTCTACCTCCAGATTCCCGTCGGTCATGTTGAGGCTGGCCTGCGCACGCGGGATCTCTGCTCGCCTTGGCCCGAGGAGTTTAATCGTCAAGCGGTGGATGTTGTGTCAAGGTGGTACTTCGCGCCGACAGAGACGAGCCGTCAGAACCTTCTGGACGAAGCGAAATCCGATGACCGTATTTTCGTCACCGGAAACACCGGCATTGATGCGCTGCGCACAACGGTCAGGGATGACTACCGGCATCCTGATCTCGAGTGGGCGTCCGACAGCCGCCTCATCCTCGTCACCGCACATCGCCGCGAGAATCTTGGCGAGCCCATGAAGCGTATGTTCCGCGCGATTCGTCGCGTGATGGAGGAGAGGCCCGACACCAAGGCTATCTATCCCATCCATCTGAATCCGCAGGTGCGCAAGGCAGCCCACGAGGAGCTTGATGGCTTTGGCCGCCTGCGCATCGTTGACCCGCTCGAAGTTGCGGACTTCCATAACTTCATGGCGGCGAGCCATCTCATCCTCACTGATTCGGGCGGCATTCAAGAGGAGGCCCCTTCTCTCGGCAAGCCCGTTCTTGTTATGCGTGACACAACTGAACGCCCCGAAGGCGTCGCTGCGGGCACGCTGCGGCTCGTTGGCACGCAGGAAGAAGTGATCCATCGCGAGTTTTCTCGCTTGTTGGATGATCCTGCGGAATACGAGGCAATGTCGCATGCGTCCAACCCTTACGGAGACGGCCGCGCGAGCAGCCGCATTGCGAACGTGTTGTCCCGGGGAGCTTTGGCTTGATGTCGAAGCTTCGCCTTTATATATCCACCGCAATGCACCTCAAGCCATCTCAGGTCGTTTACCGCGTTTGGCGAAGGATTGGCGGCAAGACGCCACTGCGTTTTGGCTACAGTCCAAAGCCCGATGTTGGTAAAGCCGACATCGGGGCTATCCCGGTTCTGCCCGAACTTGACTTCGACCCTGTATTGCTTTCGCGTTTTGATGTCGATGCGATCCTTGATGATCGCATCGAATTGCTGCACCATGAGGAGCAAGTCGATTGGCGCGAATCGTGGCACGCAGAGCTGTCCACGCCGCTCTGGCGCTTCAATTTGCATTACCACGAGTATCTTCTTCCGCTTGCAAAGGCGTATCTTGATACGGGCGACGTGCGCTATCTTGATAAGGGAAAAGCTATTGTGGAGAGTTGGATTCGCAGCTGCCCGCGATCTGTAGGCGGCGTAGCGTGGGATCCGTACGTCATCTCTATGCGTGTGGTTAACTGGCTTGCATTTTACGGGGAGCTGCGAGAGAAGATTGACCACGATCCGATTTTTGTGTCGGCGCTCAATTGCTCGCTTGCGCAGCAGTACATGCATCTGTCGCAACACCTTGAGAAAGATTTGCTGGCAAACCACTATTTGGAGAATCTCAAAGCGCTTGTCATTTTAGCGCACTATTTCAATGACACACAAACCTTTGATGCTGCCCTGCCAGTGCTCGCAGGGCAGGTTTGCGAGCAAATTCTTCCAGACGGGATGCATTTTGAATTAAGCCCTCTGTATCACAAGGTGGTGCTGGAAGATCTACTGCGGGTTGCGGTTACTTTGCAGGCGCAGGGGATGGAAGAAGCAGAAACCGTAGCGCTTCTGCGCTTGCAAAAGATGTGCGACTGCCTTTTCTCGCTTGAGCGGGGCGCGAGCAGAACGCCTCTTTTCAATGATAGCGGCGACAACGTGGCGAAAAGCTGCCATGCGCTGCTTTCGTGCGCAAAGAAGCGTTTTGGCATCGCGCCAACGTGCAGGGTCGACCTGCCGGATGCGGGGTACTACCTCATAGAGCGCGATACGGCAGCGGGACACGTCAAGGTGGTCTTTGACGCGGGAGCGCCGGGTCCTGAATGCGCCTTGGGGCATGCGCACTGCGATGCGCTTTCCATGGAGGTGTTTGTGGACGGCCTTCCTGCGGTGGTCAACCGCGGAACGTACGCCTACCAGGATGAGCGCCGTCTGGACCTTAAGCGCACCGCCGCCCACAGCACCGTGCAGGCAGACGGCATTGAGCAGTCCGAATGTTGGGCGCCGTTTCGCATGGCGAGGAGCGCTCGGTGCTGGGGGAAGCGCCTTGGAGAGTTCGAGGTGCGCGGCTGCATGGTGGATTGGGCGGGTAACCGCATTGAGCGAACCGTTTGGCTTGGAGAAGACGGGCGGCTGGCTGTTGTCGATGCGGCCGACCCTTCTGTGAGGCTCGTCTCTCGGTTCCATCTTTTGGGCGTTTCCGCAGAAGGACCTGAGCTTTGCGAATCGTGTTACTGCCCCGAGTTTGGAAAGGCGCTTCGGTCGACGTGCGCCGAAGGGTATGGCGCGGGTTCGATAGCCGCTGTGATAGACCTTGCCTCGCGAGACATCTCGTGGGATTGCGACCGATAGGAGATGACATGAAGCAGTTGTTTCTCATGGTAGATGACGGAAGCATGCGAGAGGTGGAAGTTCCCGCACCCTCTCCGAAGCGAGGGTTTGTGGTGGTTGAGACGTTGTGGTCAGTTGTTTCTGCCGGGACGGAGCGCACGCTGGCTTCTTTCGGCGGGAAGAATCTTGTCGCCAAAGCGCTTGAGCGGCCCGACCAGGTGAAAAAAGTCATGGAGAAGCTTTCCACTGACGGGCTGCTTACCACTATGGACGCTGCGTTTAACAAGCTGGGAGAGCCCATGCCTATGGGTTACTCGGCGGTTGGGCGCGTGATAAGCGTTGGCTCTGGCGTGACCGACGTATCCCCCGGGGATCTTGTGGCTATGGTGGGCCAAGCCTACCATGCCGAGGTGAACCGCGTGAACCGCAATTTGGTGGCCAAGCTCCCGAAGGACTTCCCCGATGTTCGGCAGGCGTCTCTGTGCGCCCTTGGGGGCATTGCGCTTCAAGGGATCCATCAGGCAAGCGTTCGGCCTGGCGAGACGGTGGCTGTTATCGGCCTAGGGCTCATCGGGCAGATATGCGCGCGCATTTTAGATGCCTACGGTTGCGATGTCATTGGGTTTGACGTGGCCGATCGCACCATGCCGGGTACGCGATTGAAATCCTTTATCGACTCCGGGGATGACAACGCGGCCGAGATGGCCCTTGCTGAGACGTTTGGGCGCGGGGTGGACAAGGTCATCATTGCGGCGTCCACGAGCTCAAACGGCCCTATGGATCTTGCTGCGGCCATCGCTCGCGATCGCGCCACGATCTGCATGATCGGGGTGACGAAGATGGACATAGAGCGCAAGCCCTTCTACACCAAAGAGCTCACGTTTACTATCGCGCGCTCCTATGGAGCGGGCCGCTACGAGAGCGACTATGAGGAGAAGGGCGTCGATCTGCCCATAGGGTATGTGCGCTTTACGGAAGGGCGCAACGTCGAAGAGTTTATCCGCCTTATCGCGCGCGGACGTCTCGATTTATCTGATCTTATTACACATGAAATTCCCTTCGAGGAAGCTCAGCGTGCTTACGAGATGATAACGACCAACAAGAAAAAAGAGCAGTACGTGGCCATCCTGCTCAAGTACGGGCAGCGGGAAGGAAAGCTCGATGAGGTGGTCCGGCCGGCTGCGAAAGCGCCCCTTGCGATCACGGCAGATAAAGTGCGCGTTGGCCTTATAGGAGGCGGCGGTTTCGCCAGAAGCACCATTCTTCCCACCATGAAAGGCAACGGCTCGTTTGCTTTGCGGGCCCTTGCTACCACGGGCGGGGTGAGCACAGGCCAGACGGCGGGCACCGAAGAGTTTTCTTATGTGACAAGTGATTACCGGCAGATGCTCGAGGATCCCGATATTGACCTTGTTGTGGTGTCGAGTGGTCATAACTCCCACGCACGGTTTGTTGTAGAAGCGCTTGAGGCGGGCAAAAGCGTCTACTGCGAAAAGCCGCTATGTCTTTCCTTGGCAGAACTTGATGCGATTGAAGCCGCCTATGGAGAAAATCCCGGTGAGCTTTTCTGCGGCATGAACCGACGCTTCGCACCCTCCATCAAGCAAATTCGCACAGAGCTGAAAACGCATGAGGTGCCGGCGGTCTATGACTACATCGTAAATGCCGGAGAGATACCCGCCGACCACTGGACACAGGATGAGGAGGTGGGAGGTGGGCGCATCATCGGGGAGGCATGCCATATGGTCGATGTCATCATGGCCCTTGATGGTAGCGCTCTGGAAGACCTGCGCCTTACCTTTGCCGATGCGCCAGGGTGCCCGTGCAAAGACAACGCGCTCATCTCGATGCGGATGGCATCAGGCGCTATCGCAAACATCGTCTACACCTCAATGGGCTCAAAGAAGTATCCCAAAGAGCAGCTGCGCGTGTTCAGTTCGGGCAACGTCTACGAGGTGGACAACTACATCGGGCTTGCGCGCTACAGCAACACCCGCAAAAGCTCGCCAAAACTTAGGCAAGACAAGGGCTTCAAGAACGAATACGCCTTCATGCTGCGCGTGCTAGCCGGCGAAGAATCCAACACCGCCATCGAGGACGCATTCGCGGGACATAGGGCGTTGCTGGAAGCCCTGGAGGGCGCACGTGGATAAAATGACGCTCTACGGCCGGCTGCCGATTTTCGCGCAGAATTGGGCGTGTTCGCTTGAAGGGCGAAGAATTTGCCATGCACGATACGGAAAGGGGTTTTGGGAAAAACTCAAATCTTACGAAAGCCGTGCCGCATGGAGTCCGGAGAGGCTGGCCGAATACCGCGACTCTCGTCTGCGTGCGATGGTGAAGCACTGCTATGAAACGGTGCCTTACTACAGACGCACGTTCAAAGAGGGGGGCGTAAGCCCCAACGACATTCGAGAACTTGCGGACCTCTCGAAACTCCCAATCCTTACTAAGGAGGTAGTTAACAAAAGCCCAAAAGAATTCCTGTCATCCGCGTATGCGGGCAAAACGATAAATCACCATACGAGCGGAACGACAGGATCGGGGTTTGTGTTTGCCATCACTCCAGAATCGCAAGACGAGCAGTGGGCATGCTGGTGGCGTTTTAGGCGCGCGCTCGGAATTGAGTTTGGCACGCCCCAAGCGATGTTTGGGACGCAAAAGGTCGTGCCGGTAAAACAGAAAAAGCCCCCTTTTTGGAGAATGAACCTCGCAGGGCACCAGGTCTATTTCAGCGCCTTTCATGAAAGCGACCGCAACCTTGCGGCATATTGTGAAAAGCTCATTCGCGAGCGGATCCCTTGGATTCACGGATACCCTTCTTTGTTGGCGCCTATAGCCGCATTCGCTGCCGCGCATGACATTGGATTTGACGATATTCGGTTTGTCACCACAGGCGCCGAAAACCTGTTGGAGAGCCAGGCGGCTTTGATAGAAAGCGCGTTTGGCGTTCGGCCGTATCAGCATTACGGCATGTGCGAGGGCATAGCTAACTTCTCCGAAAACCTGGACCATCGTATGTTTGTGGACGAGGACTTTGCCGCAGTTGAATTTGTTGGGCAGCCTGGTGAGGCGGTCTGCAGAATCGTCGGAACAACGCTTACCAACTTTGCCATGCCCCTTCTCCGTTGGGATGTGGGCGATGTTGGTAGGGTGAAGACGCATGCCGACGGGCGACGCGAGGTGATATCTCTTGATGGGCGTGCGGAAGATAGCGTCATTCTCCCCGATGGCACCTGCGTTGGAAAGCTCGACCACGTGTTTAAAGACACGATCCATATCGCAGAGGCTCAGATACACCAGCATGCCGACCATTCCATAACGGTGTATGCGAAAAAGACGCAAGAAGATGTGTCTGAAGATGAGCGCATAGCACGAATGCAGTTTGCAAAAAGCTTTACCTGTGAGGTGCCTATCCGTTTTGAGTATGTGGAAGCGGTCCCACGCGCAAAGTCGGGCAAATTGCGTTTTGTCGTATCCGAGATACGAGGAGTTGCTCGATGAATGAGTGCGCGGTAGTTGTGCGAAACAGGGTGGACTCGTACGAAAAACTTCTCTCGGACGGTTTTGCCGACGAGGTGTTCTCGTTGGTGCGAAAGGCGGTGTCACCCGGACAGACAGTTGTTGTCAAGCCCAATCTTGTTGCTGAGCACAGATGGGATCATCCCAACGAAACGGTGCAGATTGTCACACACGCCGCTGTTGTGGAGCGAATCGTGCGAGAAGCCGTTTGTGCGCTACATGGCTGTGGACGTGTTGTTATTGCGGACGCTCCTCAGACCGACTCGGACTACGAAGCGATTGCAAGGCTGTTAGATCTCGATGGCATCGTACAAAGATGCTCCGCCAACACGACCGTTGCGGTGGAGCACTTCGACTTGCGTGAGGAAAAATGGATCACGCGCGAGGGTGTCACGGTTGGCAAAAAACAGCTGGCAGGAGACCCTTTGGGGTACTGCGAGATAGATTTGGGTTCTGAGAGCCTGTTTGAAGGAAAAGCGAACAAAACCTACTACGGAGCAGATTACGATCAGGCCGAGACAGCCCGCTATCATAACGACCGAAACAATATCTATGTTATGTCAAATACGGTTTTGGCGTGCGACGTCTTTATCAACGTGCCTAAATTGAAGACGCACAAACTGGGCGGTCTTACCTGCTCTTTGAAAAATGCCGTGGGAACATGTGTTGTGAAAAACTCGTTGCCGCATCATACGACGGGGGTGCCTGACGAAGGCGGGGATCAGTTCTTTAGTGCTACCAAGAAATCCCACGTCGAAAAAGCTCTCAAAGGCATGGCGGCTACGTTGCTAAAACATAAAAACCCTCTCATCTCCTATCCCATTGGGCTTGTGAAAAAAGGTGCAGGCAAGGTGCTGGGGTCGCAAGGATCGCAAACGATTCGCAACGGTTCGTGGTATGGCAATGACACCATTTGGCGTACAACCCTCGATCTGAACCGCATTTTGTTGTACTCAGACAGATACGGAATTATGCGAGACGGTCTCCAGCGTGCATATCTGACCATTGTTGATGCTGTTATTGCGGCGGAAGGAGACGGTCCTTTGGATGCCGACGCCAAAGATTGCGGGGTGCTTATGGCTGGCACGAATCCGGTTGCTGTCGATTTTGCTGCCGCTCGCCTTATGGGCTTCGATTGGAGGTGTGTGCCGACCATATCCCACGCTTTTGACAGCATGCGCTGGCCGCTTGCGAGCTTCACTTCGGATGATGTCTGCATTGCAGGAGCAT